>JACQSY010000052.1 GCA_016211085.1 Acidobacteriota bacterium
CCTCGGCCTGCGCGGGCTCGAACTTCAGGTGAACAAGTCGGAGCGCTTGCTGCGGCTACTGATGGCGTTTACGTTGGCTGATCTGCTCACCCTGCTGCCGGGTCAGGATGAGCTTGCTCAACCAGCAAGCTTTAGAAGGGAAGGGTAGAAGGGTGACACGCTTGCAATAGAGCCGCAAACCCCCACAGTTGCCGTATTTTCTGTGAGACTGGCACCCAATCCCATATTCCGGGGTCGAGCGGTCTGGCCCACGGATGTCAACGGCATTTGCAATCGGCTTCAGCGATCCACCGCTGAGTGGAAACCCAGATCGCTTTCCGAAAAGAGACGGAAGTAATGCGCGTGGTTGCATGCTGAAAGATTCTCCATCTTGTGGAACAAGCTGTGCGAGTGAGGGCGGGCGAACACAAAACCGCCAAGCAAGTGTGACTTGTGCGGGTAGAGTGACACAAATCGCAAACCGTACATCGCCACAGGGCCCTTGACGAAATCATAAGCTCTTTTTACGCGGAGTATTTATTATAAGTGTAAGTGCTGGAAGAACGGGTAAGTGAGGCGCAGCCTCGAGGAGAAGGGAGGAGCGGCGGCGAGGCCAGCCTCGCCGCCAGAGTCCGGGCGGTACAGCCGCACAAATAATTCTGGAAACTCCAAAGAATTCCGGTGAAATTTGCCGATCTTTCCTGTCTAAGGAGATGAAGAACACAATCTGCAACGGCAAAGATGTAATGACGATGAAGGGCAAAGAGCAGAACCTGACAGGCGAGCGGGTGGAGGCCAACCAAGATGCGAGCGATGCGTTTCCCACAAGGGAGCCCCTTAACAACCCTCCTTGAGACTCAATTGCGGATTCTCGCGCCCGGGTGTGGTGGCTGAGGAAAAGATCCGATCAAAATCTGCCAACCCTGAATCTTTCCAAGAACAGACGGAAAGATTGGAACACCGCCGCTGCCAAGGGAATGCCCGCC
Organism: Acidobacteriota bacterium; assembly: GCA_016211085.1. Taxonomy (GTDB): domain Bacteria; phylum Acidobacteriota; class UBA6911; order RPQK01; family JACQSY01; genus JACQSY01. Next base: position 966 of record JACQSY010000052.1, read on the forward strand.
CTTGCAATGCTGGACGAACAATCAGACTTCCGCCTGCGAGCCAAAAGGCGACACGGGTTACTTGCATGAGGCCACAGTCTGCCAGCCTTCGGGCACATCGCAGGGAGTCGGAAAGTCACGGCACTCGCCCGTGAGCGGATTTCGAGCCGGCGTGATGACCTGGGTGCAGGGACCCAGCTCCAGTGCGGCCATGGGCACATTAATCAGTTTGCCTTCCGGGAAGAGCACCTGGAGAGCTCCCGCTGCGACCGGGATGTCAGCGGTCACTCTCAGTGAGCCAGTGAAGCTTGAAGGTATATTTGAAAACAACTCGGCCACGAACTTCGCAATTCGAGCCTGAGGTCGGATTTCAAAGCTCTTGCTTGCCGCTAGATTTCCCGAAGAATCAAGGAGAGACAGGAAGACGTGAGCCGTCTGAACCGGGGAAGGGTTCAGGAATGCATAAGCAGACCGACGATAAGGATGATCAATGGCAAAGGCGTTGAATTTTCGGGCGGCCTGGACGGCGGGCAGTTCCGCGCTGGCCAGAATTTCATGGGAGGGCCGCCGGCAGATGGGGTGGGGTCCGACCGGCGCGTCGATCAAATCCAGCTCCGCGCTCGCGGCAATGGCAGCCAGGGAATCATAGGTCAGCCGGGCCCAGCCATCGAGCGCCGGAATGTCTTCGGCCGTGACCGATTCTATCGACCCTAGGGGTGCGATTTTCAGCACCGTCGTCGTGCCGGTTCTCGCTACGGGAAAGAGTTCCAGAATGCGAACCGCTGTCCCATCATTTTGATAGGCCTCCAGCGTGACTTCGACGGACGAAGGGGAGAGATTGACGATACGGATCTTGGTTTGAAAATGGATCGGCTCCCGGGTGTAGCCATTGACCACGATCGGCAAGATCGCTTCTCGAGTCTCGGCGACTGCCGCGCCGGACAAGAAAGCGCCCGCACAAGCAAGAAAGACTACCCAACGCATACTGACCTCCCTGACAAACTGCATATAGTTTACGGCAGGATCGGACCCTGGAGTGGATGGCGATCATGGGAATTGGTGGCATCGTCTGGGAACTGGGCGCCCGGGAACTTCACACGATCTTGAATGAAACTTAACATGATCTCATGGCGGCGATGGGGTAAAGTAGCGCCATGCGGGAGTTTCCCGATATTCTCCGTCGCAATCGCACATTCATTATCCTTTTCGCAGTGATGGTCATAATGCCTTCACTGCTTCTGGGCCTGCTCAGTTTGCGCGCCATCCGATCGGAGAGTGTGCAACGGCAATTTAAGCAAAAGCAACGTCAGCGCCAGATTGCAGGTTTACTTGAAACCGATCTGAAAGGCTGGTTGTTCTCACCCAAGCTGAATGGGGCTGTTTCCCAATCGCTCCTGAGATTTACCATTGACGATAGTCATATTGTCTTTCCGGATTTCCGATTCGCCATCCCACCCGAACGGAACGCCACTCAAGTGCCCTTCGCGTCTTCAAAAAGAACTCTGCGTAACAAGGAGCCTCTCAATGAGGTGGACGCGTCGCTGGACGCCCGGACTATTGAGAATCTCTATTACCCGCGTATTCAGGCTTTTCTCCGGGATCGGGATCTCGGCATAAACTCCAGCGCACAGTATTTTCTTCGTTTGAAGGCAATGGTCGTTCAATTTCCTGGCACGCATAACGGATACGTGCTGGGATCTTCCCAATTGATGGAATATGCCAAGCGCAGATTGGATGACCTGACAGCGTCGGAGGATTTTTACGGGGTCTTTTTAATTACTTCTCCTGGCGGACTGGCAGAGTCGGCCTTATCTGGAGCGGAGGTCGTAACCTTGAACGACTTTGCTTTTTTTCGTGTGGTTTTCACCAGTAAGGAGTCCGGCGGATTCAGCTTTCAGAAGAATATCCTTCTCTACTCCATCACCTTGATGACGTTGGTCATGATCCTGGGCGTCGTGTTCATGTATCGTGCCATTTCACATGAGATGGCCGCCTCTCAACTCAAGGCCGACTTTGTTTCGGCTGTCTCCCACGAGTTCCGGACGCCTCTCAGTTCCATTCTGGTTCTTGTGGAGCGTCTCGATTCAGGCCGCGTTTCCGAAGGAGACATGCTGCGGCGCTATCACCACACCTTGCGGCAGGAAACCCGTCGGTTAGGCGTGCTGATCGAAAAGCTTCTTGATTTTGCCCAAATCCAGGAAGGAAAGAGAAAATTTTCGTTTGAACGCGTCAATCTGGCGGAGATCAGTGCCGAAGCGGTTGGTCTATTCCGGGAATCCGACCAGGCTGAACGCCTGGAAGAAATTCATTTCGGACCCGCTACGCCGACTTATGTGCTCGCCGACCGTACTGCGATTGTCCAGTGTATGCAGAACCTGATCGAGAATGCTCTGAAGTACTCGCCGTCGGGATCACCGGTGCGCGTTCGGTTTGGGCGGCGCAATGGCACGCCGTTCATCGAAGTCCTGGATCAGGGCATAGGGATCCCCCGCCGAGAGCAGAAGAAGATCTTCGAAAAATTCTACCGCGCTCAGAACGCCCGGGGCCTCAATGTGCAAGGCACGGGAATCGGCCTGGCCTTGGTGAAGCGAATTATGGAGGCTCACGGCGGCTCAATCGCTGTCCAGACGACTCTAGGAATGGGAAGCTCTTTCAGCCTGCTTTTTAAGAAGCCTCTCGAGGAGTGACGCATGAAAAAGACGGTTTTGATCATCGAGGACGAACCGGCAATCCGCATGGCGATCAAGGATGAACTCGAGTTTGAGGGGTTTCAAGTGCGCCTGGCGAAAGATGGACCGGCAGGACTCGAATCGATTCTCCATTTCCCGCCCCATCTGGTCGTCCTGGATCTGATGCTGCCGGGGAAGAATGGTTTTGAAGTCTGTCGCGACATACGCGAACGCGGTATTACGATACCGGTCATCGTCCTTACCGCCAGGGGGCGTGAGACCGACAAGATCCGCGGACTGGAGTTGGGCGCGGATGACTACCTCACAAAACCCGTCAGCCTGGCCGAATTGGTAGCACGGATCCGTGCCGTCTTGCGACGTTGCGACCGGGAGGAGAGTGGCGACATCCTGCGTTGCGGCACCATTACCGTAGACCTGCGAAAGCACCAGGTCTTCAGGGGTGACGCGGCCGTGGAAGTGACGGATAAGGAGTTTCAGATCCTGACCCTGCTTTTGAAGAGGTCTTCGGAGGTCGTGACTCGCGACGATTTTTTGAACGCCATTTGGGGAGAAGACGTCTACGTTACTCATCGCACCATCGACACGCATATTGCCGCCCTGAGAAGAAAGATTGAGGACGATCCGGAACATCCCCGCCATATCGTGAGCGTCCGCAATGTCGGCTATAAGTTTCACCCTGATGTTTAGTTGGCCGCTGGAAAATTCATATTCCGTGTCTTCCGCGGTCAATTTCACCGCACTTTCAACGAATCTTTGCACCGCCTTCAAGCACTTCACCTGAGCGTATCTTAGATTCGGTGACCAGTGAACCTAAAGGAGGTCACCCATGAAAAACTTTCAGAGTTTCTGTAGAACGGCATCGCGCCGTCTTTCACCAACCCTTTCCGCCGGGGCAAGGCGTGCCTTCGTCCGTGTGACGCAGCTGGCAATTATCGCAAGCGTACTTTCAATGGTCTTTTCAACGACACATGCCCAGTCTCCCGTGGTTCGCCTGCAGATTGTCAATGTCCCTGTGGACAGCGGTCTTCTGGCGCAACTGCTTCCGGACTTTGAGAGCGCCACAGGTTACCGCGTGGAAGTCGACAAGAAGGGAGACGAAGTGTACGACCTGGCAAGGCAGGGGGCAGCAGACCTGGTCCTTTCCCACTACGGCCACTCCGGCGTCGACAATTTCATGTCCGACGGCCTGGGGCTTTGGCCACGCGCAATGTTTGCCAATCAGGCAGCAATCATTGGACCGTTATCAGATCCGGCACGTATTCGGGGGCTCGAAGACGCTGTTGAGGCATTTCGGCGAATTGCGCAGACGAGGTCGCGATTTGTCGTGAATAATGCAGCAACCGAGAAGTACCTTGCACGCGTATTGTGGGAAGCGGCCGGCCAGCCGGATCAGGCAGGCTGGTATACCGATTCGGGACTGAAAGAGCAACAGGTCATTCAGGCCGCGGAAAAATCAGAAGCCTATGTCCTCTGGGGCATTATCCCATTCCTCAAATTCAAGGAGACCTCCACCTCAAAACTGGAAGCGCTGGTGCTGGAAGACCCGCTTTTGCAGCGGATGATGATGACGGTCATTGTAAATCCGGAGAAAGTTCCAGGCGTCAATGTCGCCGGTGCATTTGCGCTCCAGAAGTACCTGACGCTGCCGTCGACGCAGGCCCAAATTCGCGCTTTCCGTTACCCCGGCGTGAGTCAGCAGCTTTTTTGGCCCGCGGCCCGCGACAACATCGGGTCATTTCTTTCCGACACCAGCCCGCTGATCACGACGGTGGACCCGGCAGTCAATAGCATCGTTTTCAGTCCGGCGACGGCGAGGCCCGGGGATACGGTGACCTGCACCTTCACCGGTGCCAACCTTTCTGCGCAAACCTACTTTGATGTTCGGTTTCGGAAAGAAGGAGCCAGCACCGATGAGATCGCACAGAACTGGCAGTGGGGTGTTTCGGAAGCTCACACCGTCCCCGTGGCCATCCCCTCAGGGACGTGGAAAATCACCGGTGTGCGAGCCCATCGCGACACAAACGATCACAGCGGGTTTTTCATCCCCGCTGCAGGAACCCTGACCCTTGTACCTTGAATTTCGTTGCTCGTCGCGTGCAAAAAATGCCGGGGGACGGAATCGAACCGCCGACACGCGGATTTTCAGTCCGCTGCTCTACCGACTGAGCTACCCCGGCAGGCAAACAAAAGCCTGTATTCTAGCACAAGTTTTTTGCCGGGATAGCTGCGCATTAAAAGGTCCTGAGAACGGAAAATACGTAGGAAAAAATCTGCGTGATCACAAAGAGGCGGTTGTCAAAAGGGAAGGGAGCGCGCTGGCACGCGCTCCCTTGACCGCCGAAGCAAGGCGCTTACTGAACGGCGACAGAGATTTGCTTGGGTTTGGCTTCTTCCTTCTTCGGAACGGTGATGGTCAAGAGCCCGTTCTTAAGACTCGCAGAAATGTGGTTGTAGTCCACCATTGCCGGGAGCACGAAACTACGGCTGAAGCGGCCATACCATCGCTCGACTTGATGGTAGTTGCGCGTTTTCTGCTCACCGGTGAACTTACGTTCGCCGCTGATGGTGAGCCTGCCGTCATGGACCGACAGATTCACTTCGTCCTTTTCAAAACCAGGTAACTCTGCCGTCAGATTTACCTCATCTTCGGTCTCATAAATGTCCACCACAGGAGACCAGTTACCGATAAATTCGTTCTCCGGCTCATCAAAAACGCGAGTCAGGGTTTCACCAAAAAAGCGATTCATGGTCTTTTGCAGATCCTGAAGCTCTCTAAAGGGGTTGTACCTCACCAGGGTCATAGCTTTTCTCCTTTCTCAATACGCTTGTGTTTTCATCGATTCTGGCTGTTTTGTAAGATCGCCTGGTTGTTGTGTCAAGTCGCCCAGTGCTATATTCACAGCAAATGCAAGTTTATCTGGACAACAATGCCACCACGCCGCTGGATCCCGAGGTGGTGGAGGAGATGCTGAAGCATTTCCGGGATGATTTCGGCAACGCCTCCTCCATCCATTCTTATGGCCAGCGAGCTCGCGCAGCCGTGGAAGAGGCCCGACAGAAAGTTGCTGCATTGATTGGCGCCCAGCCGCGTGAAATCGTTTTTACCAGTGGCGGGACCGAAGCCGATAATACGGCCCTTCGTGGCATTGCCACCTGGCACCGAAAAAAAGGCAACCACATTATCACGAACACCATCGAACACCCGGCGGTGCTGCGCACTTGTCAACAGCTCGAGAAAGAAGGCTTTCAGGTCACCTACGTTCCGGTCGACAACCAGGGGATCGTCCGGCTGGAGGATCTCAGGAAAGCAATCAAGCCCCAGACGATTCTCATTTCGGTCATGCACGTCAACAATGAGGTGGGAACCATACAGCCGGTGGACGAGATCGCCCGGATTGCACGTGAAAACAAGATCCTCTTTCACACCGACGCCGTCCAATCCGTAGGAAAAATCAAGGTGGATGTGAAGGCTCTGCGCGTGGATCTCCTGACGCTTTCCGGACACAAGATTCATGGCCCCAAGGGAGTGGGAGCTCTTTACGTGCGCCAAGGCACCCGTATGAACCCCCTGCTTTATGGCGGTTCTCACGAAAGGAACCGGAGAGCAGGAACCGAGAATGTCCCGGGAATTGTGGGGCTGGGAAAAGCCTGCGAGCTCGCAGCCGGTTGCCTGGACGATTTTCAAGGGCGCGTGCGGTTCCTCAGGGACAAACTTGAAACGGAAATCCTGCGCCGTATACCTGACATCGTCCTCAACGGCAATCCGAACTTCCGAGCTCCGCACGTTTCCAACATTACTTTTCGTTACATAGAAGGAGAGGGCCTGCTCGTCTCTTTGGATTTTAAGGGCATAGCGGTCTCCACCGGCGCGGCTTGCTCGTCCGGCTCGGTTGAGCCTTCCCATGTGCTGACAGCGATGGGGCGAAACTCGGAACTGGCGAGCGGAGCCATCCGTTTCAGCCTCAGCCGCATGAACATTGAAAAAGAAGTGGACTATCTGCTCGAGACGCTACCCGGCATCATCGACCGAATGCGTGAAATGTCGCCGCTTTACCGAGCGGCCAAGTGAAAGAGAGATTTTGTACAGCGACAAGGTAAAACAGCTGATTCAGGAGCTTCCCAACCGCGGAAAACTTGAAGCCGCCACTCATACATCAAGGGTTGAGAACCCGGTTTGCGGTGATATTACGCAGCTTTATTTTCGAGTGGAAAATGACAGCGTGGTCGAGTCGCGTTTCCAAACCTACGGTTGTCCGGCTGCCATCGCAGCTTCAGCAGCCGTGACGCTTCTATGCCGGGACCACAGTGTGAAGGAGTGTCTGGAGCTGACGACTGACACGTTGCTCAAATATCTGGGAGGCCTTCCCGCCCACAAGCTTCACGGCGCAGAACTGGCGATAGATGCTTTGCGCTCCGCCTTGAGACCTTCCTGACGAGCTTTCATTGCGCCTGGGACTTTAATTCGGGATAGGTTTCCGCCAGCGGGCCAGGAATGGGAACAAAACCTTCCTCCAGCTTGCGACGCAGCTGAATTGCGTTGACCACCGCCTGGCCGCGAAAGTGATTGTTATAAATCGCGTAAACGTCTTTAGCTTTCTCGGCGATTTTCCTTACCAGGCCTGCCTGTTCCTCAATTTCCTCGTCGCTGTACAGGTAATCGTAGCGTGCGTCCCTCCCGGCACCTTCGCGAAACCAATTCCGGTAGTTACGACCATGACAACGCAGGTAACCAATGGCGGAGGTCACGTGAGCCTCCGGACGCAAGCTCTGTCCAATGACCGGCTGATCAATATTGCAGACTCCCACCTGAAAATGATGCAGCAGGTTCCATATTTCAGTCTGGTTCCAGGAGCGGTGACGAAACTCAACCGCCAGGGGGAATTGTGCGAAAGTTTCAAGGATGTGCACCAGACGTGCGCGCCCCTCATCTGTGTTCTTGAAAGACCAAGGAAACTGAACCAGCAAAACCCCCAGTGTGCCGGATTCCTGTAATGGCAAGATGCCCTCCCGGAACGTCGCCACTTCGGCCTCATTCAGCTCTCCCGACAGGTGCGTGAAATTTTGCCAAAGCTTCAAGGTGAATCGAAAACGCGGGTTGTGCTCGACGCGCTGGATCCATTTTTGCGACGTCTCCGGCGCGGGCGGCCGGTAAAAGGTGTTGTTGATCTCTATAGTGTCAAAAAAATGGCTGAGGTATTCGAGAGGATCAAAGCGTGACCTGACGGGATAAACTATTCCTGACCAGTCAGGGTAGGACCATCCGGCAGGACCAATTCGTATCATGGAGAGGCCCTGAGATGAAAAATAACGCAAAATCCAGTATATTTCAGAGACCGGACAACTAGCTGAACTCCATCTCCACCCGTGAGCCTCTTTTTGCATTCAGCAGGCGAGCGGCTGATTTCTTGGATGCGGCGATTTCGTAGCGTCCGCTGCTTCCAAAAATGGCGAACAGCTCATCGCCTGAAGCCTCCGCATAAAAGCGATAAAAGCGCGTGATCGCCTGGCCTTCAATCACCACTCGGGACAAGGATCTGTCCCGTCCAAAGCATTCCTTGATTTCCTGCAAAGAAGCGTTGGTGATTAAATTGCCGAAGCGGTCGATATGCAGAACGACCCCTTCGCAGCTTCGTTCGTTGATGCGTTTCAAAGGTGGTAGTGCCAGCCTCGAATAGTCGCGGATCTCGGGTCCAAAGTTTCCCACGTCGATCCCACGGGCCAGCCAGCCAACAACGGGCGCAAAAATATCGCGGCCGTGGAAAGTGGGCGAGACCGGCCGTCGGAAATAGTGCTCTACCTGTATCGAGATCACCCGGTTTACCTTCTCCTGAGCATAGACCAGGGACAGGACACCGTTGTCGGGAGCAATGAACCAGTAATCGTCGGTGCACACGATCAGGGCGCGTCGGGCGGACCCCACGTCAGGATCAACCACAATCAAATGGATCGTGCGCTGTGGAAAGCTGGAGTAGGCGCACGAAAGAGTAAACGCCCCTTCCAGCACGTCGTGCGAGGCTACGTCGTGGGTAATGTCCACGATGCGTGCAGCAGGGCAAACGCGCAAGATCACGCCTTTCACCGCTGCCACATAATACTCCCGGGTGCCAAAATCGCTGGTAAGAGTAATCAAAGGATCTTGCATTTTCGATAAATTAACACAACGGGCAGGGGCGCTCGTGATATCTTTCCCTCAGCGGGCGTGGGAGGTCCTGATGACGATAAGAGATCATTACAGGGAAAAGCGCGAACGATATGAGTTCCAAATGGGAGCCGCCCGAGGAAAGCTCGCCATGGCTCTTGATGTCTTGAATGACGCTATTGCGCTGGTGGGATCGCACGCAATTTACTGCCGCAACAGCGGCAGCCCCGAGAAACCCAAAATGGATATCCAGATCATCATGGAAGAGCTCCACGAGAGCAAGCACCTGATTGCTGGAGCTCTTCAAGAACTCAACCAGGGTAGGAAGGGCTGAAGCTTCTGATCGCACCTGCACTAGCTCCGGCTCCGCGTCTTTCTCAAATCGCAGCTCCTTTCACCAGACGCTCAAGCCCCAACTTGAGTCGCTCCATTCCTGCTTTGACTTGAATTCGTTCCCGCGCAAACGAAATTCTCAGGAAACGCTCTGATTCCGATCCGAATGCGGCTCCGGGTATGACGGCTACTCCATCCTTTAAGAGCTCCAGGCACACCTCCAGGCTACCCAGCTTCAAATCCTCAACCGATAACATCAGATAAAAAGCACCCCTGGGTCGCACAAAGGGCCGGCGAAGATGCTGTTCAATCCACGTGCAAAGCCATTTGCAGATCTCATTAAGGGTGGCGCGCTGATCACTTATAAAAGCCTTTCCCTGTGGAGTAAAACATTGCAGGGCTGCTTTTTGGCTGAGTGTGGAGGCGCACGAAGAGGTGTACTGATGCATCACTGTCATTTTGTCGATGATTTCGCGCGGGCCGCAGGCCCATCCCAGCCTCCATCCGGTCATGTTGGCCATCTTGGAAACCCCTGAAAGAATGACCGCTGAACTGCTGACTGCTGAAATGCTGGCCGGAGCTTCGCGAGTGAAGTAGATTTCCCGATAAATTTCATCACTGATAATCGTCAAGCCGTTTTGCTCCGAAATTCGTGCGATGTCTTCCAACTGGCCCAGAGTCAGAATCTGCCCGGTGGGGTTGGAAGGAGAATTGAGCACAATGGCGCGGGTCCGGGGCGTGATAGCTTTCTTGATGGAGTCCGGGTCCAGTTGGAAGTCGTTTTCTCTTCTCAGCAGGTAAGGCACAGGGAACGCGCCGGCCAGTATTGCCAGAGTAGAGAAGGCTGCAAATCCGGGATTGGGAATCAGGATCTCATCGCCTGGGTTGAGCAGAGTGAAATAAAGATCGAACAGAGCTTCCTGGCTGCCGTTGGTCACACAGATGCCAGAGTCGGGAAGCCCATGGTAGCTGCGGACGTGATCGCAAAGTTCAGGAAACCCCTGGGTAGGGGAGTAGCCGATTTTCTCCTCATGGAGAATACGCCGTGCTTCTTCGCGCACAGGCACGGGAGCAAAAAAATCCGGTTCTCCAATCCCCAAATTAATGCACCCTCCGGCGCGCAGCATGACCTGCCGGATCATCGAAATCTGAACATTCTGAAGGCGCTCAGCAAAGTTACGGGGTGTCACCATGCAGGTGGGCCATATCCGGCGGCGGAGCAGACACTAACGAAGCCAGCTTTCCAACTGGACGGATTTTTCTGTTTTCCAGTCCCGATACTTGATGATGATGGGTGAGTAAATCGAAAGTCCTCTTTCTCTTCCATAGGGGTTCTGAACGGCGCGCGTGCCTGTCACCACCACCGCACCTTCCGGGATTTCCAGCGGGGTGTCAGCGCTTCCTCGATATTCCGACTCACGGACCAGGTCGTAAACGGCTGTGCCGCGGGTGAGGATGACTCCGGCGGCAAGCACCGCCCCGCGCCGCACAATGGTTCCCTCGTACACGCCGCAGTTTCCGCCCACCAGAACCTCATCTTCGATAATCACCGGAAGCGCGCCTATGGGTTCCAACACTCCTCCAATCTGAGCGGCGGCACTTAAATGAACGCGTTTGCCGACTTGGGCACAAGAGCCTACCAGCGCATGAGAGTCGACCATGGTTCCCTCATCGACAAAAGCGCCGACGTTAATGTACATGGGAGGCATGCACGTCACCCCCGGTGCCACGTAGGCGCCACGGCGTATGGCGGAGCCTCCGGGTACCAGACGCACCGCGGATTCCAGCTGGAGTTTTTTTAAAGGGTATGTGTCTTTGTCGAAAAAGGAGAGACCGTTAAAGGGTTGCTCCTTCAAGGTCCCCATACGAAAACCCACCAGAATGCCCATTTTGACCCACGCGTTCACCCTCCACTGGTTGGCGGATGGCTCCGCCGCACGTACTTGGCCCGAGTCCAATAGATCCAGGAAACGGTTAAAAATCTCACGGTCCCTGGCATCGAAATGTTTCTTGCGGTAAAGCTGCTCTATTTCTCTAAACACGCGTCGTCAGAAGATTCAGCCGTTCCAACTCCTGGTCCATTCTTTTCTTGCTGGCGTCTGCAAGAGGGCAAAGCGGCAATCGGTAGCTTTCTTCGATCTTACCCATTCGGAATAAAGCGTACTTGACAGGTATGGGATTGGATTCGATGAAGTTCAAGTTCATCAGCGGCAGGAACCGGTAGTGGACTTCACGGGCTTTGTCGAAATCACCCGCGAGTGCCAGCTCCATCAGTTCGGACATCTCGGAAGGAATAATATTACTGGCGACGGAAATCACGCCTTCACCGCCCAGGGCCACGACAGAGAGTGCAAAACTGTCATCACCGGAAAGCACCCGGAATCGCGCGGGCCGCCCTCGAAGTACGTTCATGATCTGGCCCAGGTCTCCGCTGGCTTCCTTGACACCGGCAATATTCTCGACCTGCTCCGCCAGCCGGAACAGAGTGTCGGGCAGAATGTTGGAGCTGGTGCGGCCCGGCACGTTATATAAGATCAAGGGGATCTTTACCGACCGTGCGATTTCACGAAAGTGGAGAAATAAACCCTCTTGCGTTGGCTTGTTGTAATAGGGGGCCACGGTCAGAATGGCATCAGCACCCGCATCTTCCGCGATGCGCGCCAGATGTTTTGCGTGTTCGGTATTGTTGCTTCCTGCGCCGGCGAGGATGGGAACCCGTCCGTTTACGGAACGGACGCAAGTACTGATCACATCCCGATACTCACGTTCTGAAAGCGTGGCGCTTTCGCCGGTGGTTCCACAGGGAACCAAGAAGTGAATTCCGGATGCGATCTGCCATTGTATGAGGTCCCTAAAGCTTTCCAGATCCACCTCACCGTCACTGCGCAAAGGGGTTACCAGCGCCGTCCCACAACCTCTTATCTCAGGAGCTCGAGTTGCCAAAAATAACCTCCTCGAAAGTAAAAAAGCCTTTTTTCCCTGTGATCCAACCAGCAGCCACCAGGGCGCCGTGCGCAAAGCCGTCACGATTTCGAGCCGTGTGCTCGAGCTTCACAGTGTCAACCGCTGAGTCAAAGCCGACTACATGCGTGCCCGGGAAGAAACCGGCCCGCAAGCTCGCGACCGGTATAGCGGTATGGTACGACTCCTTCAGCTTGTTCAGCAAGGTGAGAGCCGTACCCGAGGGAGCGTCGACTTTTTGTCCATGATGGGACTCCAGCACGAACGGGCTGAAATCGGGAAATCGCGAAAAAAACCTGCCGGCTTCGCGAACCAGGTGAAAAAGAATCTGAACCCCCAGACTGAAATTGCTCGAATAGACACAAGCGCCCTGATAGCGCTCAACGCTTCTTCGCACTTCATCGAGCTTGTCGTACCAACCGGTAGTGCCGACGATGATAGGCAAGGAAGCCTTGGCGGCGTTTTCAACATTTTGCGGCACCACGGCAGCTACCGAGAAATCGATCAGCACGTCGGTCTTTTGCACCCATTCTCCGGAGTAGCCCTCTGCCCCGGGATTTTCCCCGAGGTCGAGAGTGCAAACGATTTCATGCCCCTGCTCGCGAGCGATGCGCTCAACGGTTCTTCCCATCTTTCCATATCCGATCAGCGTGATTTTCATCAGGAATTGGTGACGATTTTCTTACCGTCGAGGAAAAGATTGCATGTGTTCCACCAGGAAACCGGTGCCGGTGCCCTCGTGGCTTATATCGTGTGCCTTGGCCCGCCCGTTCGAGGAGGGAAAGCGAATGATATTTGCGGGTGTATAAAAGAAACCAGCCATTGGTTTACCGCGGGCACGGCTCGAAAATTTCCGGATCCGGATGTGCGAAAAATTCGTGATGCAGCTTTCGAATCGCCTCGTCCATTCTGTCTTCTTTCACCAGGAATGTCACGTTGATTCGCGACGCGCCCTGCGAAATCATCTCGACGTTTATGGAACGAATGGCACGAAACACTCGCGACGCGACACCCGGGCGGTGTTTGATGTTATCGCCGACCACGCAAATGATAGCCATGCCCGGATCTACGGCCACTTCTCCAAACTCGCCTAGGCTGCTCACAATCGCCTCCAGGTGGTCGGTAGTATCAATGGTGAGGGAAACGTTCACTTCGGAGGTGGAAACAACATCGACAATAGTGCGGTGGCGCTCAAAAACTTCAAAAAGACGACGTAGAAAACCATGTGCCAACAGCATTCGTGTTGAATGGACATTGATGATGGTGATGCCCTTCTTTCCCGCGATGGATTTGACAGGACTCTTGGAGGGTATCCGTTGTGAGGAGACCAGGGTGCCGGGCTGATCGATTTGAATGGAGCTGCAGACGTGCACGGGAATATTGAGACCGATCGCCGGCAGCAACGTACTGGGGTGAAGGACGGTGGCCCCAAAATAAGCAAGCTCAGAGGCCTCGTCGAAAGAGATCACCTTGATTTTGCAGGCCTCGGGCACAATACGCGGGTCCGCAGTGAGGATACCCGGTACGTCGGTCCAAATCTGAATTTCCTCAGCTCCAATGGCGGCCCCCAACAGGGAGGCCGTGTAGTCTGAACCGCCGCGGCCAATGGTGGTGGTGACGCCTTCAAGATTAGATCCGATAAATCCCTGAACTATCGCCACCTGGTTTTTTTCGAGAATAGGGAGGACTGCTTCTCGCATTCTCGGATAGGAAAGTTCCAGCAGCACAGCCGCCTGGGCAAAATTGGAGTCGGTACGGACCAGCTCGCGAGAATCCAGGAGCTGAACTTGAAAGCCGCGCTGGCGCATGGCCTGCGAAAAAATCCAGGTGCTCATGCGCTCGCCGAAAGACACCACAGCATCGCTGCTGCGAGCAGTGCATTCCCGAAGCAGGTGCAGTCCTCTTACAATCTGCAGGATCTCATCAAAATAACTCTTCAGCTTGTCCTGCGTTTGCTCCAGTAGTTGTCCCTGCACCAACCGTACAGCCACTTCCCTATGGTAATTTTCCAGGCTGGAGAGGAGCTGTTGAGCGGTGTCCATTTGGCCCGCTGCCGCCTTGGCTGCAATCTCAAGAAGACGATTGGTGGTCTTGCCCATTGCGGAGAGCACAACAGCAGGGCGGCGCTCCCGATGGCGTGAAATAGCTTCAATGGCCCGGCTGATGGCGGCTTCGTCTTGCACCGAGGTGCCGCCAAACTTCATGACGATCATAGGACGTCGGGAAGGCTAGTCCAGTACCCCGCGCTTGACAGCCAACTCCGCATTCAAAACCGAGGCCCCTGCAGCCCCTCGCACCGTGTTATGTCCGAGCACAACGTATTTGATATGCAGCAACGAACACGCTCGAACACGACCTACCATAGAACTCATCCCATTGTATTTCCAGACGTCAATCCGCGGCTGGGGCCGGTCCCGCTCAGAAAATACGATGACCGGTTTCAACGGCGCCGAGGGTAGCTGCAGTTCCTGAGGGACTCCTTTGAACTCCCTCCAGCATTCAATGACCTCTTCTATAGCCGGCCGCTGCTTGAAACGGAGCGAGACACACTCGAGATGCCCCTCTTCGACTGGCACCCTGTTGGCATGAGCACTGACCACGAAAGGGGCCAAGGTAAGGGAGTCACCCTCAAGAGTGCCCAGGATCTTCTGAGTTTCACATTCGATTTTCTCTTCTTCGCCGGAAATAAAAGGTATGACATTGCCCAGAATGTCCAGTGAGGCGACTCCAGGATAACCGGCCCCTGAAATGGCTTGGAAGGTGGTGACCTGAACTGCTTCGATTCCAAAGCGCCGGTGAAGAGGAGCCAGCGAAAGCACCAGTACCGTGGCGGAACAGTTGGGATTGGTGACGATTGCACCCGTCCAGCGCCGTTTTCTTTGCTGATGGCGAACCAGCTCGAGGTGATCGGGATTGATCTCGGTGACCATCAGCGGCACGTCAGCCTCCATGCGGTAATTGCGGGCATTGGAAAAGACCCAATAGCCCTTTTCAGCAAAGGCCTTCTCCACCTCAGTCGCGACAGAAGCGTCCAACCCGGAAAAGACAATTCGGCATTTCAGGTTGGGTTCACACGGCTTGATCACCATTCCCCGCGCCTTTTCCGGAATAGCAGCGCCCTGTTTCCAGTTCACCACGTCTTCGTAACGATTGCCGCTGCTTCTCTCTGAAGCCGCCAGTTCGGTCAGTTCGAACCAGGGGTGTTCGGCGAGCAGTAAAATGAATTTTTGCCCCACCATTCCGGTAGCGCCCAGCACACCAACCGGTATCTTTTCAAACTTATTCTTGCTCACTTCTTGTTCCTTACTTCCAAGCCCTGCCCTGCAGGCAGACCCACTATGATCACTTTGGCACTTTTGGCTGTCAAGAGCACTGGCAGGCATCGGAGCCCTTCCCCAGCCGGACCAGAGGCGCGAGTGCCAACGAGCGCTCCTGCTGCCATGACCACGAAGCGCTTACTCCGCTGGCGCTGCGTGCGCGCCTCTGATTACGAAGCGGCGCTCCGGTCAAGGAACAGCAGCGTGAAAAGCGAACTTTGGTATCCACTCGCCTTCGAGGGATAATTCTCGCATGCAGCACCCGTTCCTGCAGGACCTCATCACCGTCTACGCCTTCGGCGTCGTAATCGTCTATTTTTTCCGGCGCTTGAACCAATCAGCCATGGCGGGCTTTCTGATAACGGGAGTTCTCATAGGTCCCCATGGTTTGGGCCTGGTGAGCAGCGTCCATTCGGTCGAGGTGCTGGCTGAAGCGGGAATCATGCTGTTGCTGTTTTCAGTCGGTATAGAGTTTTCGTTAAGAAAATTCTCCCAAATGCGTACCGTGTTCTGGCGTGCCGCTCCCCTGCAAGTGCTTTCCCATGTTGCTGTGGTTTCGCTGTTGGCGTCGTACGCCGGCATCAACATCGGCCTCGGCATTCTTCTTGGACTGCTGGTGGCTCTCAGCAGCACTGCGGTGGTGTTGCGGCTGTTTGTTGAACGCGGCGAAAGTGATTCGCTCCACGGACGGATCACTCTCGGTATCCTCATTTTTCAAGATTTTTGCATCGTACCGGGCATTCTTCTGTTGCCGATGCTGGGTTCGCAACAGCTGGGATGGATGCCGCTTTTTCTTGCGTTGGCGAAGGCGGTCGCCATCATCGTGGGAGTGCTGTTCGCGGCCCGTTATTTTTTCCCTAGACTATTACACCAGATAACATTGACTCAAAGCCGTGAGCTGTTTGTCATCACCTGCATCTTGATGTTCCTGGGCACAGCCTGGCTTACATCTCGTGCCGGACTTTCCCTGGCATTGGGCTCATTTTTGGCGGGGCTGATTCTTTCTGAATCTGAATACAGCCATCAAATTTTTGCTGAGATCCGTCCCCTGCGTGACAGCTTGAACAGTTTGTTTTTTATCTCGGTGGGAATGCTGGTGAACCCATCATTTGTTTGGCCCAATTTATGGATGCTTGCAGGCTTAATCGTGCTCTTAGTCGTCAGCAAAGGGGCGCTCTCGGCAGGAGCGGTCCTGGCTTCGGGGTTTCCTTTACAGACAGCTTTGCTGGCCGGCCTGCCGCTGGCCCAGATCGGAGAGTTTTCTTTCGTCCTCTTAAATGAAGCCACCGAACTGGGTATGGTGCCTGCAGACTGGTATCAGATCATCCTTTCCTGTGCCATCATTACCATGATTTTGAGTCCGGCACTAATGTCATTGTCGCGTCGCCTGCTCTCAATGAGCATGGTCTCTCGGGTAGCCGGCAGCTTGGCCGTTCGTTCAGGTCATGGGCAAGAGCCGTCGGAGATAATCCGGGACCATGTCTTGATCTGCGGTTTTGGAGCCAGCGGGCGAAACATTGCGCGTGTCCTTAAGGAAAACGCAATACCTTACCTGATTCTGGAACTTAATCCGCAGCTCGTGAGGGAAAGCCGCTCCAACAATGAACCCATTCTTTATGGAGACTGCACAGAGCCGCTTATCCTGGAACATGTCGGGGTTCGCTATGCCCGCGCGATGGTGTTAGCAGTTTCAGATCCGTTTTCAACGGGGCGGGCAGTGTCGGCGGCACGGTCTCTCAATCGTGAGGTGCCCATCCTGGTCCGCACCAAGTACCTGTCGGAAATCGACGCACTATACAATCTGGGAGCTAGCGAGGTGGTAGCTGAGGAATTTGAGGCCTCCATTGAATTGTTGACGCGCATCTTGCGACTCTATCACGTGCCCCGGGCCCGTGTTGCAGAAGAAATCAAGAACATCCGTGACCAAAGGTATGAAATTTTCCGTGAGCGACGCCTAACCGTCCCTCGTCTTCGGCTGAGTAGTGAGTTGGAGATCTATACGGAAACCTTTGAGGTTCCCCCGGACAGTGGAGTGCGAGGTCGCCGCGTCGCCGAGATTGGTCTTCATGAGCGTGCGGGAACTCTGATACTCGGCATCATACGCAGCCGGGAAACACTGAGCAATCCGGGCCCTAACGACACCATCCACACGGGAGATCGCCTGGTATTAAGCGGCACCAAGGAACAGCTTGACCGGGCCCGCCAAATTCTGGAATGCAGCTGAAAATCGACTCGGTTGACTGTGCTATTCTAAAGCAATGCGAGAGGCGGCTGAGCCGAAAAGCGATGCTTTCCGGGTACAGAAAGAGATCTTTTACGAGTACCTGGACAAGCAAGGACTCAAAAGAACGCAGCAGCGGGAAGTGATTTTGGAGACTTTTCTGCATGCCGACCACCACATTAACGTGGACCAGCTGATCGAGCGGGTGCGGCAGATTGATCCCACTATCGGCCAGTCAACGGTATACCGAACAGTAAACATTTTCCTGGAATGCGGGATTGCACAGGAACTCCGGCTTACTGACGAGACCCGCCGCCTGGAGCCCATCATCGGCAATCGCCATCATGACCATCTCATCTGCACGGAATGCGGTTCCACCATTGAGTTCTTCAACTGCAGCCTGGAAGTTGCACAAATCATCGCCGCCAGCAAACACGGTTTTAAGCCAGCCCGACACAGCCTGAAGATCTACGGGACGTGTCGGAACTGCCAACTGCGCGCCGACACCCAACGCTGAATTCTGAAGCAGATAACTCACCCCTTGTCACCGGGTCTTATTGACAGCTGCATCTCAGGAGGGTGCACCACCTCGATAGCGCCTGGAATCGGGCTCAACACGCGCGTAATGGTACTGGCATTCATCCGGGTACTTTACGAAGGGTATCTTCAGTGAGGCGACTCGCCGTTCAGCCTCACAATCCGCCGCTGATTTTCCTTAAAAACAATTCAGCGACCTCTCAGAGGCAGCGTTTCCATCCGGCGCATGAGTTCGTTAGGGTTCTCGGCTTGAGCAGCGTTACATCCTGTTCCAGCAGTGTCGAGGGTGTTTCCAGAAGTCGAAAGCCGTACCGGGAAGGATCAGCAGAAGAGTAAAAAGAAAGTCCCAAGTGATATTGGTAAGCAAATGCCGGCAATGCCGTTTTTCGCATACGCTCAGGAGAACCTCTTCTCCGGACCCTAGACGACCGGTTTCTCTTCCTTCTGAGTAAGCAAACCTTGTGTCGCGCCATCAGAATAACCTTTCGGTCCACGCTGATTCGCGAAACGTAGTTCACTTTTCCTTTCCTGGTTTTTCGCCGACTCTCTCGCAGGGGCTACCTGCGCCGTTGCCGGAAAATTACCCAGGATCGGATGCGCGTTACCACCGAATGGGTGTCTGTGCTCCGGGCCATGGTTCCCTGACTCGTACGTGCTCGGGTTTTCCTCCCGGTGCCAGCAGGTCCCAAGGGCCACCTAAAAGGTGAACCTTGAAGAATCCTCCCTCGTTCCATTTCCTTAACGTCGGCCGAAGCCGCTTAAATCTGATTCGGAATGAGGTCACCGCCTCGGGGGTCTCGGCTTGCTCCCGCTACCCCTTGGGACTGAAACAAGTATCTTCCTAGGCGGAGGTGCTGACAAGTAAAAAATCAAGAGAAGAAGTGCACAATAATTGTGCAAAAAAGCCTTAGGCTTCCCGCTCGCTTTTTTCACTCGAAAGTCGATGAAACCGTCACAGAAAATCCACAGATTTTTGCACAAGCGGTGAAGCGGCAGAAAATGCCCGGCTCAGCACACACCGATACAAGTATCTATTTGGACGAATTTGCCGGTTTTATTGGAGACGAAACTCCACCATGGTGTAGACAAATGCCAGAGGGAGGAGAAGCCAAAACGCCCTTAGAAGCAAGGGGGGGGAGAGGAGCTCGGCCCAAAGAAGCAGCACTGCGGGTGCGGCCGGCACCATGATGCGTGAGTAGGAGATAAAACCCCAATTGACATCGCCCCCTCTAAGGAGGGACTGAGCCAGCACAAAAGGCAGAAGCCAGAGCAACAGGAACAGCCGGGAGGGGTCCTTTCGGAAGCTCTTTATAGCCAGCCAGATACCTCCTCCATAAAAAATCAGGAGGAAGGCGACGTAAGGCTTTCGCAGCCAGAAGATATGGGGATCCGTGAAACCCGACAGCAGAGAGGAAAACGGAATGGCAAAATAATCTCCACCCCAGTATTTTTCGTGTTCCTCGAAATACGCGCCTGGGCTCCCAAAACGAAAGTAAAGATAGGTCCAAAAAAGCAGCTGAAATAGGATGGAAATCGCGCTGGCAAGAACCGCCGCCCTGAGACGTCGGCTCCCGGCGATAATTCGGGCGAAAAGCGCCGGAATGAGGAAGATTCCGGTCAATCGGGTAAGACAGGCAAGACCCAGGCAAGAACCGGCCAGAAGCGGCCTCCTGCCTCCGATGTGAAACGACAGCAGTACCAGCATTAAAAATAAGCTTTCGCTCATCACCAGTTGGTTGAGATTAAACCAGCGGAAGGGAAAAACCGAAAACAGCAGAGACACCCAGAACCAATGAGGGGTCAGCTGTCGCAGCAAAACTCCATACAAAGCTACCGCGGCGCTTCCCGCTACCATCGAGACCGTCAGACCCGCCGCTGGCGGAGGCATCCACCAAGCCAGGACGCTGATGACAACGGGAAAAAGCGGGAAAAGGATGACTGATTCCCGCTCGGGGTAAAGGGGGAGGTGGGTGGCCAGATATAAATAAGATGGCCCGTCCTGAAAAGAGGCCACCTCCTCCAGTGGCAAACGCAGCGCTGAGGTTGCGGCCAGCAATGAACCGAAGCGCAGGATCAAAGCAACCAGGAAGAGCGCGGCAAAGTGATGTCGATTCACAGATCCCAGTCTAGAGCAAAAGCGGTGAATCAGATAAGACAGCAGGGTGGAGGGGGCGCCTCTTGCCGGGACATTGACAGCAGAGAGAGGGCAGGTTACCATGGGTTGGAAATTAAACGTATGATTAAAACCCTCGTTTGAAATACATGGCACTTACCGACACCAAACGAAAGATTACCCGCGCAGCCACCGCGCTGTTTGCGCACAAAGGGTTGGAAGGAGTGTCCATAAGGGAAATCAGCCGCAGGGCCGGGGTAAACTTGGCTGCCATTAATTATCACTTCCAAAGCAAGGAGCAACTGTATTCAGCAATAATCACCCAGCATTTTCAAAAAATGCGCGACTTCCTGGCGGAACTGGAACGAGAGGGCATCAAAGATGAAGAATCGTACGTCCAGCGTTTTGTGGAATGTCACTTCCAGCTGCTCTTTCACAACAGCAAGGAAATGGAATTGATCATAGCCCGGGAACTGAGCGTTGCCTCAGCCCGCCGCGAATTTCTAATTCAGGAATTCTTTGTCCCTATTCTTAGCTCGCTGATTGCCATCATCAAAAACGGGATCCACCACGGTCGCTTTCGTAAGGTAGATCCTACACTGGCAGCGCTGAGCCTGGTCGGCGTGTGCGTTTTTTATGCCAACAAACGAGAGCTTATTGAGACGTTGGTGAATATAGATGTTTCCAGTGAAAGTTTTAGAAAAAAGGCAGCGGCTCATACGGCCGAACTGTTCTTACGCGGGATCAGAAAGAATGCACGGTAATATCAGCGGCCCGGAACGGCCCAGGTATCAGAAATATTGGTTAGGGATTGTTTTGACTTTGATTGCTGGCTCCTGCGGCTCGGAATCGGTCGAGCGGCCTGCGGCAGCCAAGGACAATCAGATACAGGAAATTGACGTTGATTTCGTTCCAGCAAAGGAAATGCGCATTCCTCGTGAAATCACTACTACGGGCACGCTGACAGCCTTTGAAACTGTAACTGTGAGCTCGGAAGTCGCCTCACGGGTTGAAAAAACTTATTACGACGTGGGCGATTTTGTGCAGAGGGGCCGTACGCTTGTCGAGCTCGACCGGCGTGAGACGGGGCTTCAGATGGAACGGGCGCGAGCGGCTCTCGAGGAATCCCTGGCCCTACTGGGAACCGCTCCGGGTAAGCCGCTTCCCGCTGTGGAAGAGGTCACGACGGTGCGGCAAGCTCGAAGCCTTCTCGACGAAGCTCAGCGCCGGCTTCGCCGCGCGGAGGAGTTGCTGGAAAAGGGCGTCATTTCTCAGGCACAGCTTGACGAGGTGAGAACCAACTATGAGGTGTCAGAGGCCCGCTATGGCGACGCTGTGTCTCAAGTCAGAAATCTGCTGGCCTCGGTCAGAAACTTCCAGGCTGCCCTGAAGCTTGCGGAGGATAGTCTCGCCGACACCATCATCCGTGCGCCTATTTCCGGATTCGTGGATCGGCGCCATGTTTCGGAGGGTGAATATATTCGTGACAAGGACCCGGTCATCACCCTCGTTCAATCGGAAAAGCTCAAACTGCTGGCCCAGGTTCCTGAGCGTGAGGCCGGAGTTATCAAGCCGGGGGTGAAGGTGGTCTTGAATGTGGATGCTTTTCCGGGAAGAGACTTCACTGCAGAGATCCGCCGCGTGAGCCCCACCGTAGATGAAAAAAACCGCAGCTTCGAATTCTCTGCCACCGTGCCCAATTCGAGGGGCTTGTTGAAGCCGGGATTTTTTGCCCGCTGCCGTATTCTGGTTGGTGAACAAACCATTCTTACCGTTCCGGCGCAAGCTGTATTCAGCTTTGCGGGTGTGAAAAAGGTGTTTGCACGTGTTTCCGATCACGTGGAAGAACGTCCCGTGGAAATCGGGATCGAGGTGAATGGGTCTTTTGAGGTTCTCTCAGGCGTTCGCGTTGGAGAAGAGGTTGCAGTAAGTCATCTCTCGGAACTCAGCAACGACCAACGTGTGAAGTAATATGCAAAAACTTGCAGAAATCTGTGTGCGGCGCCCGGTGTTCGCGACCATGCTCATTCTTTCACTGGTCGTCCTGGGCTTGACTTCCCTGCGCGATCTGGGAGTGGACAATTTCCCCAAAGTGGAATTCCCCAGTGTCGTGGTGGTGGTCACCATGGAAGGAGCGAGCCCGGAAGAAATTGAGACTGAAATCACCAAGCCGGTCGAGGAAGCGCTCAACACCATCAGCGGCTTGGACGAGTTACGTTCAACCTCCTCAGAAGGCCTGTCGGTCACCATTGCGACTTTCATTCTGGAGCGTGATGTTGACTCTGCGGCGCAGGATGTCCGCGACAAAATGTCCAGGACCATGAATCAGCTGCCGGCGGGTGTGGACCCGCCGGTCATTGAAAAGGCGGATCCTGACGCTACTCCCATCGTCATTCTTGCCGTCTCCGGCGCCCGCAGCCTGCGTGAGATTACGGAGATTGCGCGCAAGCGGCTCAAAGAACCTCTGGAGTCGCTTCCCGGAATCGGCTCGGTGGAGCTCGTGGGAGGAAGAACACGGGAAATTCAGGTTTATGTGGATCCGGAAAAACTGCGCGGCTACGGACTGACCTTGGACCAGGTGCGTAACGCGTTACGTGCTCAAAACATCGAAGCACCTGGAGGCCGTCTGGACCTGCGCAACAGTGAGCTGGTGCTGCGCACCATGGGAAGGGTGGTTCGGGTTGAGGATTTCAAGCGCATCATTGTGGCGCATCAGAACGGATCCAACATCACCGTGGGGGACATTGGAAAAGTGGAAGACGGCATCTTGGAGCCGCGCAGTCTTTCACGCCTTAATGGAACCAATGCCGTCAGCCTTTATGTACGCAAGCAGTCGGGCACCAATACGGTCGAGATTGCTGAGCTTGCTCAGCGCAAGATAGAGGAACTCAGTCGCACCCTTCCGCCTGGTGTCGAATCGCGGGTGATTCGAGACCAGTCGCTTTTCATACGCAACTCTGTCGACGAGCTCATTTTTCATATGACCCTGGGGGCATTTCTCGCCAGCCTGGCGGTGTTGCTGTTTTTGCAAAATCTGCGGAGTGCTGTGATTGCGGCAGTGTCCATCCCCACCTCGCTCATCGCCACCTTCACCTTGATGCGTGCCCTGGACTTCACCCTGAACAATATGACTCTGCTTGGCCTCACGTTGGCGGTTGGAATCGTCATCGATGATGCCATTGTGGTTTTGGAAAATATCTTTCGACACATTGAGGAAGGCCGGGAGCCTCCAAAGAAAGCTGCCATAAGCGCTACCCGCGAAATTGGTCTTGCTGTAATGGCCACCACGCTTTCGCTGGTGGTCATTTTCCTTCCCACCGCCTTCATGTCGGGGATGGTGGGACGCTTCTTCAGCAGTTATGGCCTCACCATGGCGTGTGCCATCATGGTCTCCTTATTGGTGGCGTTTACGTTGACGCCGACCATGTGCTCGATCATGTTCCGGCGCAGTGATGAACCAAGCACAGGCACAGCGGAACATGCCTCCAAGGACAGCCTGATTTACCGTGTGCTGGACCGCTCTTACGATGTCGCACTTGCCTGGTCCATGCGCCACCGTGCTGTGGTGGTGATGATAAGCATTGGCGTCGTTCTGTCATCCATCCCCCTAGTGTATCTGGTGGGCGTTGACGTCATTCCGTTCGACGATACCAGCGATTATGAGATCGCGATAAAGCTGCCGCCCGGAGTCAATCTGGTGGAGGCGGATCGGCGTGTTCTCGATATCGAGCAGAGACTCAGCCGGCTCCGTGGGGTTCAAGACGTTTTTGTCACGGTGGGTGACCCTTCGGGCAACGCGGTCAACTCCGCGAACATTTATATCCGCATCCCTGATGTTTCAGAGCGGGATTATTCGCTGTATGCGGCCATGCGCGAAGCAAGAGAGGTGTTGAAGGCGTACCCGGACCTTCGCTCCAGCGTTCAGCAGACCGGCGCCATCGCCATCCGTGGAAACGTGTGGAACGTACCAGTTAATTTTCACATTCGAGGTGCGGACCTGGAAAAGCTGGAGGAGATTTCCAGTTTTATAACCGGAGAGATGCGCAAGACGCGGGGCTTTGCTGACGTCGATACCAGCCTGGAAGCAGGCAAGCCGGAAGTGCGCGTCAATATTGATCGTGAGAAAGCGGCTTCGCTCGGGGTGCAGGTGGATGATATCGCTAGAAGCCTGCGGACCTATATCGCCGGGGAACGCGTGGGAAAGTTCAAAGAGTTGGATGAGCAGTATGACGTGCGGCTGCGGGTGGAAGATGCTTTTCGGCAAGATCCTTCGCGCCTCTCACAGTTGATGATACCCGCCCAGGGCATCGGCCACGTGGAACTGTCGAGCCTGGCCTCTTTCAGCCGTGAAACCGGCCCTGTGCAGATCGACCGGCTGAATCGGCAAAGAAATGTGAACATTCTCGCCAATCTCACCATTGATAAGCCGCTGGGGGAAGCGATGCAGGAGGTCCAGCAGGTGATTCGCCGCGCCAACCTGCCACCCGGCTATGAAGCGATGGTCACGGGACGCGCTGAACTTTTGGATGAGGCGATCAGCAATTTTTTTGTCGCATTCCTGCTTTCTTTCATTTTCATGTATATGGTGCTGGCCAGCCAGTTCAACAGCTTCCTCCATCCCATCACCATTATGCTTTCGCTGCCCCTGGCTGTTCCCTTTGCCCTCTTGTCGCTGGTGGTCACGAGTGAAACTCTCAACATCTATAGTGCGCTGGGTTTAATGGTCCTCTTCGGAATTGTGAAGAAGAACGCTATCCTGCAGGTGGATTATGCCAACGCTCTACGCGATCAGGGGCTGCCGGTTAATGAAGCGATTGTGAAGGCCTGTCACACGCGTCTTCGGCCGATCCTCATGACCACGGCGGCTTTCGTCGCCGGTATGATCCCTATCGCGCTGGGTACGGGAGCCGGATCCAGCAGCCGGCGTTCCATAGCGATTGTTGCAATCGGAGGGCAGTTGCTGTGTCTTTTGATCACCCTGTTACTTACCCCCGTGGCCTATTCGTTGTTTGAAGGATTGAAGCGGAGGTTTGCGGAATGGAGGCAAAGAATTTTAGAGCCGCGCGCTCGCCTTTCCCTGGGAGGTCACAGTGACTAGTACTGGTTCAATGAGGAGCTTATATTCGCACCTCTTCACTATGTTAATTGTTTTTGGTGGTTTGGTGGGAAATGCCGCAGGTGTGGATCTTTTTGGCCGCTACTTCAGGAACCAGCCGCGCGAATCGGTTCTGGTGGAACCCACGCGGCTTCTCGGCTCGCTTCAGGATGGGAAATTACAGCTCTCTGAGCGTCAGGCTATCGAAATGGCCTTGCAAAACAACCTGGATATTAACCTGGAACGTCATGCGCCTCTTATCAGCACCTGGAACATTCAAGAGCTGAGAGGAGCTTTTGATCCCATTGCGCTCTTTAACTGGAATTGGGACCGGGAAACGACTCCCACCGCCAGTGTTCTTCAAGGCGGCACCAGTGTTACTAATGTTCTGACCGCTTACAGTTTCAACTACCGTCAACCTTTTGCCACCGGAACCTCGTTGGAGGCTAATTTCAACACGACCCGCAACCGCACCACCAACTTTTTTTCCAGTCTGGTCCCCGGCTTTAACAGCAACTTTGAGGTGCTGGTGCGTCAAAATCTACTGGAGGGATTCGGGCGCACCGCTCCGGATTATCAGATTGAAATTGCCGCTAACAACCGGCAGATCAGCGAACAGGAATTCAAGCGTCGCGTCGCCGAAATCATCCTTCAGGTCCAGGATCGCTACTGGGAATTGCAGCATGCGCTTCAGGACATTCGCCTGCGTGAAAAGACTCTGCAGCTGGCGACCACCATCATGGAGCAGAATCGTTCCCGTTTCGAAGTGGGAACTGCAGCCCGGCTTGAAGTGGTGCAAGGGGAGGCGGAAGTCGCATTACGCCGCGAAGAGCTGATACGCTCGCGTTTCAACTTCCGCCGCATCCAAGATCAGCTGATCAAATTGATCAGCAACTACGATGACCCGCGCAGGTTTCCGGGAGAGATCGTTCCGACCGATCCTTTGCACCCCCCCCCTGCTCTTTCGCAAACTTTTGAGCAGCTCCAGGCGGTTTCAGCTGAGTTAAGGCCTGAGATGCAGCAGGCGGAGCTGGAAGCTGCCAATCAGCAGGTGAACCTGGATTTGTCGCGCAATCGCCTGCGGCCTACCTTGGACCTGGTGGCCGGCTACCAGCAATTCGGGTTGGGCGGCAATCAGGTAGTTCGCGACTTCTCGAGAGGATTCATCAACCCGCCCATTCTCAGCATTACGCCCGGCGGCCTTGGAGACGCCCTGGAGCAACTGTTCTCGGGAGATTTCTACGGCTATGTCCTGGGCTTTAGTTTCCAACTTCCTATCTTCAACACCGAAGCCAGGGCGGAGAACGCCGCGGCCCAGATTGCCCTGGACCGGGCTGAATTACGCAAACGGGCCGTGCAGCAGAACATCTCTCTCGAAATCCGCGACGCCCTGACGCAGGTCGAGATGAATATAGCGCGAATCGATGCGGCTTCGGCGGCCGTTGATTTTGCTTCTCAAAGGCTTGAAGGCGAGCAGGCCCGCTTCGAGGTCGGCATGGGTACGACGCGGGAACTGATCGAGACTCAACGCGATCTTGAGCAGGCGGAATCGCTCCTGGTTCGGGCTCAAACCGACCTGATCAAGAGCCACGCCTTGTTGGACAAGGCCGTCGGACGCAGCCTGGAGCGTTACAATATCCGCCTTGAAGAGGCGCTGCGAATCAACGTCCGCTAATCCTTTCCCGCTTTTTGTGGTAAAAACTCCTGGTTCAATCTGGTGGTTTCAGGTGCCCAGTGAGGTGTGGCACGAAACGAAGGAGCAAGCAAATGACTGAGTACAGAATTGAAAAAGATTCAATGGGTGAAATGAAGGTTCCTGTCGCGTCCTATTACGGGGCCCAGACGCAGAGAGCAGTACTCAATTTTCCGATCAGCGATCTGCGCTTTCCACGGGCGTTCATTCGCGCCATGGGACTGATCAAGAAAGCTGCTGCCGAGGTGAATCAGGAGCTTGGTTTTTTGAACGCTGACCTTGCAAGGTCAATTGTGCGGGCAGCCGATGAGGTGATCGAGGGAAAACTTGACCGCGAATTTGTGGTGGATATTTTTCAGACTGGTTCTGGGACCTCCACCAATATGAATGCCAATGAGGTGATCGCCAACCGCGCCATTGAGATCAAGGGCGGGAGCCGGGGCACGCGCGAAATCCACCCCAACGACCATGTCAATCTGGGACAGTCCAGCAACGATGTCATTCCTACTGCGATTCATATTTCCGCACTCGAACAAATTGAAAAAAGGCTGCTTTCGGCACTGGGCCTTTTGCAGGAGTCGTTGGAGAAGAAAGCACGAGAATTCGATGACATCGTAAAGATTGGCAGAACTCATCTCCAGGACGCGGTCCCTATCCGCCTGGGGCAGGAATTTTCCGGCTATGCTGCCATGATCGCCCACGGGCGCAAACGGATCGATTCAGTCCGTTTTCACCTGTCGGAATTGGCAATCGGAGGCACCGCCATTGGAACGGGTCTGAACTGCCACCCGGAATTCCCAGCCAAGCTCGTTTCCAAAGTTTCCAAATGGACTGGAGTAAGCTTTAGAGAAGCTGAAAACAAGTTTGAAGCTCTGGCCGCACGGGATGCCACCGTGGAAGCCAGCGGCGCTCTCAAAACACTGGCCTGCAGTCTCATGAAGATTGCCAATGATCTTCGCTGGCTGGGATCGGGGCCACGTTGTGGCCTGGGGGAAATCCAACTTCCCGCCACTCAGCCCGGCAGGTCCATCATGCCGGGGAAAGTAAACCCGGTGATACCGGAAGCGGTCACCATGATTGCGGCTCAGGTTATTGGTAACGATGCCACCATTACGATCGGGGGCCTCTCTGGAAATTTCGAGCTGAACGTGATGAAACCGGTGATTGCCTACAACCTGCTGCAATCCATCGAGTTGCTTGCCAGCGGCTGCTGTGTGCTGCGTGAGAAGTGCCTGGATGGGATTCAGGCCGACCGGGACCGTTGCCAGCAGATGGTGGAGCAATCTCTGGCGATGGTCACATCACTGGCACCGAAGGTCGGGTATGACAAAGCGGCTGAAATCGCCAAACAGGCTTACCAAAGCGGCCGCACCGTTCGTGAGGTTGCCCGGGAAAAGAAAGTGCTGCCTGAGGACGAGCTGGCAAAGGTCCTCGATCCCTGGTCCATGACGGAGGGAGGCCTGACGGGCGGCCCAGCTGTGGGCGGATAATAACGTCGCGTGCTGTACGGTCTCCCGGCGCCGCGCTTCAAAGTCCCACTCTCCAGCCTTGTCGTAATTCACGCAGTGAGGTGTTTCGTCGACGAGGGAGTACCAAGGTCGGGCCCTGGATCCAGTACGCCTTTGTCCAGGTGATAGTACACGGTTGCGTAGCGAGTGACGCGCGGATCGTGCGTCACTAGGACGATGGTGCGTCCAAAGCGGCGGTTTAGGGTGCTGAGGATCTCCAACACCTCCTGCGCCGAAGCGGCATCCAGGTCACCGGTAGGCTCGTCAGCCAGGATAAAGGTGGGATCCGTGACAATGGCGCGTGCAATGGAAACCCGCTGTTCTTGTCCTCCGGAAAGCTGGCGGGGATAGTGATGGACCCGATCGGAAAGCCCTACCAGCCGCAGCGCGGTGTCTACATGTTCACGACGTTCTTTCTTCGAAAGTGACGTCAACAGCAGCGGCAGTTCGACGTTCTCAAAGGCGGTAAGCACAGGAATCAGGTGGAAATGTTGGAAAACAAATCCCACGTGATGATTACGCCAGATTGCCAGCTGGTCTTCACTCAGGGAGAGCAGATCTTCCTCCAGCACTTTCAGGCTTCCCGTGGTGGGACGGTCGATTCCTGCAATGATGTTCAAGAGTGTGCTTTTTCCTGAGCCGGAAGGACCCATCAGGCAAACGAATTCTCCTTCGCAAATCTTTAGCGTGATATTGTCGAGCGCTCGGATTTCTACCGAATCTCTCCGATAAACTTTGCTGAGATTGTTTATCTGGATCAGAACCCGGCTCATGATCTCCTGCGGTTGAAAGTGACGCGAGCATTCATTTCGGGACGCAGGAAGTAATCAGGATTCATTATCTTGACTTTTACCTGGATGGTGGCCTTCTGGCGATTGGCTTCGGGAGCGATTTCCGCCAGAACGCAAGCATATTTACGGTCCGGGTAAGCTTCGGGGGCCATGACGCAGTCGAACTCTCCCATGAGCCGTTTGAAATCGGCCTGGCTCACATCCAACTCGACTTGAAGGTCGGTCAGGTCCGCCAGAGCAACTACCGCCGATTTAGCTCCGGTTTCTCCCGCAAACGAAGTCGTTACCATTTCGCCGACCTCCACCAGCCTTTGGAGGATGGTCCCGTCAATGGGGGCTCTGATTTCGGTCGCCTCCAGCAAGACGAGGCTGTGCTTTAGCCTGGCTTGAGCGCGGTCGACTTCGGCACGCGCCAGCTCAATCTGCTCCACGCGAGGGCTGTTTTGAGCAAGCTCATAGTTCTTTTGAGTAACCTCGAGGGCAGCCTGGGCAACTCTAAGGCGAGCTCGAGCGTCATCCACCATTTTTTCAGAGCTGACTCCGCGATCGCGAAGTTGTTCAAGCCGCCGAAGATCCGCAGAAGCATTCTCGTACTGGGCGCGCGCTCCTTCCAGTTCGGCCGCGGCACGCCGGATTTCTTCAGGCCGGAGTCCGGCCTCGAGTTCTTTCAAACGCGCCTGGGCAGCACGCTCCGCAGCCTCAGCTTCCTCGGCCTGAGCACGATACTCCCGGTCGTCCAGCTTGACCAAGAGTTGGCCCTTCTTGACAGCGTCGCCTTTTTCGACGCCGATCCAGTGTACTTTCCCCATGACCTTGGAGCCGATTTGAATCTTGTGATGTGCCACTACATAGCCGGACACAATGAAAATTTCAGAATCACTGTTTTCAGTTTCGACGGGGGCGTTTGCGCGACCGGCTTCGGGGGAGACTGCCGGCGAATCAGAGCGTCCGCGATACGCAAACAGGATCAACGCAATGGCAATCAGGAGCATGCCCACGATGACGATCAGGCCATTGCGGCGAGGCCGCGATTGCTTTTTCGCAGGATCGATCTTGAGGGACTTCAATTCACTTTCGATCAATCTCTCAAGACCTCCATCAGTTCCTGGCGTGCCGCCCTCCGGGCAGGAAGGAAGCCTCCGAGCAGGCCCACCATAACAGCAAACAGGACGCCTTCCAACAGAATGATAGGGGTGATCGCAAAATTAAAAACCACCTCGCTGAAAGTCATGAAGTTGGCAGTACCGGTGGAAATGCCATGC
The DNA here is from genome assembly GCA_016211085.1 of Acidobacteriota bacterium. Classification (GTDB taxonomy): domain Bacteria; phylum Acidobacteriota; class UBA6911; order RPQK01; family JACQSY01; genus JACQSY01. The sequence goes on from JACQSY010000052.1 coordinate 31,605, forward strand.
ATGGGAAGGGCGAGCAGGCAGCCTATGACTCCCCCTGCCAGTGACAGGAGTAGCGATTCCAGCAAAAAGGAACTGAGAATGCTGGCCCTCCGGAAGCCGAGGGCGCGCAGGGTACCGATCTCTCGCGAGCGTGTTCCCACGGCCGCATACATGGTATTCATGGCGGCAAAGCAGGAGCCGATTCCCATCAGGAGGGCAATGAAGTATCCCAGCGACTTGATGCCAACTGAGGAGATGGTCTGGTCCTGGAAATATTTTTTTTGCGGCAGAGCTTCCAGATGAATTCGTTTGTCCTCATTGATGCGCTTGATGAGGGCTCCTGTGGAAGCCAGGTCTCGAGCTGCCAGTAGAATACTTGAGTACAAGGGCCGGTCCCAATCCTGCGAGATTTCCTCGTAAGTTCCCCAGATTTCAGAATCGTATGCAGTCCCTCCTGCTTCAAAGATCCCCACCACTCGCCAGTCGCTGCGGCCAATGTGAACCACGGATTCCAACTGCAGGTCTTTAAAGCGTTCCGAGAGTCCCATGCTGACGATGATTTCTCTTCCCCCGCTTCGGAAGCGCCGCCCTTTGACGATACGAACCTCGGGTCTGAGGCGAAACCCCATATGAGTGGTCCCACGCATGACAATGTTCGCGTTTTCACCGGTGATGCGAGGATGATTGATGATCACGGCGATTTCACCGCTTGCCAGCGGCTCTCCTTGCGAGTCTCGGGCCACTCCGGGCAAAAACCGTATGATTTGAAACAGGTCCCCGTTAAAGAAGCTATTCACTTCATTGAGCGAGCCCTGCCGGATGACGATCAGATGCAGGTCGTGTCCTGTTTCTATGAAGGTTGCGTCGAGGCCCCGGACCAGTCCCATCATGCTGATGAAAATAGCAACAGTCAGGGCCACGCCGAAGGCGGTCATGGCCGTGCTGAGCTTGCGCTGAAAAAGGCTTCGGATGTTGTATTTCAGCGGAATTCTCATTCAAACGCGTCCTAAAGCTTCGGCAGGCGGCAAGCTGGCGGCGTGCCATGCGGGGACACCGGCGGCCACCATGCCTACCAACAGCCCGATCGCAAAACAAATGACAATCGTGTCGGGGGTTACGTAGAAACGCTGCAAGAATCCACGGGTTATGGAAATGATGTTCAAATGATCAAAAGTGATACGGGCGCCCAAGGCGCCTGTGAGTGCCCCCGTGACCGAGAGCAATAGTGACTCGCCTATGAGAAGCCCCAGAATTTTTTGACGGCTGAAGCCTAGGCTTTTCAACACCCCGATCTCGTGCACCCGCTCGCGGATTGACATGGCCATGCTGTTGGCGGCAACTAAGATGATGGTAAAGATAACCACGGTGCAAATGCTGGTAATCAGGAGTTGCACATTTCCAATCATGGAAACAAAGCCGAGAATGAATGCTTTTTCGGTTTCAGTCTTGGTCGGCGCGATGGAATTTTCGAAAATAGAATCGATCTCTTGCACGACCTGGGGAATTAAGTCGGCTGATTTCACTTTGACTCCGAATGTGCCAGCGAAGTTGAGGTTTCCAATTCCCTCATTGAAATAGTCCCAGTGAAAATAAAATGAATTCTGATCACCGCCTTCATAAATTCCGCGCAGTGTTAATTCAGGATTCATCCGGAAAATGGTTCCGCGCAGCACCATGCGATCTCCAGGCTTCCAGCCATTCCTTTCTGCAAGGCTGCGGGCGGCGATGGCCCCGGTGCGATCCATCAGAAACGCCTGGGCCTCTTCCGTGCTGAGCCGGAGTTCGCTGTAGACCTGCAAGAAGCTTTCGGCATCGACCGCGAACTGCGCAAACCAGGGGCCCTCTTCTTTGTAGACTCCGCCAAACCATTGAGTTGCACATACTTTTTCCACTCCGCTCACCTGCGCAATCTTTTGGGCATGTGAGATGGGGAGGATATTACCTAGAGAGACTTTGTGGCGTGTGACCAGCCGCAACGCCCCTTCGGGCGCCACCGGAGGATCACGCAGTTCGCTCAGCACCGTCAATAACGCCGCGATAAGAAACAGCGAAACGGCAATACTGCTTACTGTCAGAAGAGTGCGGCGTCGGTTGCGTAATGAATTCTTGAAGAGGAGAGGCAGCAAACGCATCATCAGCAATGGAGGTAACGTCAGGCGGAGGATGTTTCAAGCCCCTGCAAATGGTTTCTGATTTCCTCGAGGTCAGTTTGGGTCCGGAAGAACCGCTGGCGAATCTTGTCCTGTGAAAGATGGACAAGAAGCGGATATTTTTTCAGTAGGCCGCGCACCACTGCTTCGGAAAAAGAGCCGGGTGGAGGCAGCGCTTTCAGCCTTCTTGCAGTTTCCTGCAGCTCTTTGATGTGGTTCAGTCCTATCTGAAAGAAGCTCTGTAAATAATGGTGACGAATTCCTTCCGCCGCCTTGTTCGGTTCTCCCTTGGCCCAACAGTCCAGGCCAAGATTGATGCCATTGATAGCCTTGCGTATCGCCCGTTTCACGCTACCGGGGTCAGCGGCTGAAATGCGGTCAGCTGAAAGGACGCGATTACATATGAAAAAAAGTTCTTCCACCAAAGGCTGTATCTCAGTCTGCCGCGTCAGGTGAGCAAATGCCTGGAAAATCAGCAAAGTGTCTTGGGCTTGCTTCGGCAGTCGGGCCGGTAGCAAACTGATTTCACGCAGTGTCGCCCACTTTTTCTCCGGCAGCGTGGAGCCCAGGGGCAGCGGGGTGTAGATTTCAATAGCGTCGTAATAATCCTGGAAGCCCAAATCTTCGAGTCGGCGTTTACGATTCTGATAGGCCGCTTCTAGTATTTCGATGGAAGTGCGGTGTCGGCACGATTCCAGCAGCAGCGCAGTCCAGCCGGGTTCCAGTTGGTACAATTTTCCCAGCAGGGCGCGGAGCAAGCGCGCTTTTTCTGTATCTGCAGGGAGTTCAATCAAATAATTTCCGTCGGGAGTTTCCACGCATTCTCCCTGCGGCTCCCCGACAAAATCCTCGCCGATGCGCGGGTAGATTTTCAGCAGGCTGTGAAACGAAAACTCCCAAACCTCCGGGTCCGCCGCCCGAATCAGCTTGCGCGCCACCGGATCCGCCGCTGCCAAGATGTGCCTTTGCCAGAAAAGGAATTGCCCCATGCTCATTCGGTCACGCGACCACAGGTCTAAATCAAGGATGCCTCTCCACTGTTCCTGCGTCAGATAAGGCAGCAATGAAGCCACTTCTTCCTCTTCCATCTCCCGGATTCCAAAGAACACATGAAAGGGAGGAAGGCGACGGATGCGAGAGCGGGTCTCTGCGGTCGCCATCATTTCCTGAAGGTCCACAGGAGCATAACAGCTTCGGTACACCAGCTCCTCCGGCCGGTGAAGCAAGGTCTGAATTTTTCGAGTCACCCCGCCATTATACGTCAGAGCTATTGGGTAGAAGTTTTGCAGAACGTCAGCAGACTCAACCGGGATTCCCATTCGGGATTGGGCAGGGGTCTCGACGGGTGTGAAACCGATCAGGCGCTTGAAGCGGTGGCGGACAGGTTTTTCTCGCGAAGCGAACGAGAGAATTCTGATCGTGTACGGTCACCTTTTTGACTTGCGCAACGGGTGCACGTGGTCATGAGGTTTCGTAGGTCATCACCGCCGCCGCGCGTGACGGGAAGCCAGTGATCGAGCACCAGTTCGACCTCAGGAACTCCTTTACCGCAGAAAATACAAGTAAAATGATCCCGGCTGAATACAAAAAGCTTGGTAAGAATTGAAATCATCTGAGTACCCGGTACCCCGGCCCCAGTTTTGGCGGGAACTGAAATCCCGACCACAGTCAGTAACCTGGAATGCATCCACCCTTCTATGCGGATCTGCAGCAAGGTTACTCTAAACCACTGACATGCGCGTATTTTCTTCCTTGGTTTACCGGCAGGCACGGCGGGAGGATCTTGCGGCTGCTAGCAAGCTTGGACAGAGGGTGTGGGCGGAGCTTGGTGCCGGGATCGATGAGCTCCAGCTTCGCTTCCATCTGTTCCCGAAGGCTTTTCAAATAGCCCTCGTTGACCTCCAGCTGGTCGGACTTTGTTTTGGAACGCTATCAGATCAAGATGCGACGCAATCTGAATTGACAGAAACTTTTCCAGCTCGTCACATGGCTGGGGGGAAGTTTTTTTTTCTATACGGACTTACTGTGGATCCATTGTTTCGAGGCCATGGCATCGGGAGCGGGTTGGTAAGAAGGGAATTGGCCGTGGCACGGCGCCTTCACTGTAAGAAAGTTCAATTGATTGCAGGCCTCTCTTCGCGGCCCCTTTTTGAGCGTCTTGGCTTCCAGGCCCGCCAGCGGCTGGACCACCTCTGCGCTTCATACCCCGGCCTGATGAAGGAACCAGTGTTGATGGAGATGCGCCTGTGAGGCTGAACGGTTTCAGGAGCGCTCGTTGCCATTCGCGCCTCCGATCAGTCGTGCCTGCATTCACGCTTCTAATTGAATCCCATGCACGCACGAAGCGCCAGCGCCGGAGTAAGCGCTTTCAGAGATGCGGGGACAGGTTACTGCTTTTTTGCGGGCGGCATGTCGCCCGCCTCAGTTCGTAAGTGTGGAGACATTCTCCGGAGTAAGCGCTCCTGTGGGAAATGAATTTCGAAGTGCGAAGTAAAAAGCCCGCTTTCCCGTTTGGCTCGTATAATAAAAGGGGAGAAGAAGTGCATGAGAAAATTCTCGTTATTCCTTTTACTGGTGCTTTTGTTTTCGTGTGCCCTGGAGGCAGCTGAATTCTTTCCCTATCCGGTCCACAAGCGTACTCTTAAGAACGGGATGGACATCATCGTCATACCCACGCCTGAATTTAAGAATGTACTCTCCTACAACACTCTGGTGATGGCAGGCGCGCGCAATGAGATTGAAAAGGGAAAAAGCGGATTGGCTCACTTGTTCGAACATATTTTGTTTCGTCACCAGTGGAAGGGAGAGGTCAACGGATACGATCGCGCCATTGATCGGATGGGAGCTTTCAACAATGCCTGGACCAGTTTTGACGTAACCTATTATCATCCGCTCACCTTCACTACCAATCTGGAACCGTCCGGAGATCATCCCGGCTTGCCTCAACTTGAAGCGGATCGTTTCAAGAATCTCAATTTTTCCGAAGAGATTTTCAAAATTGAGGCCGGGGCCGTACTGGGCGAGTACCGGAGGAATGCTTCTAATCCAGGACTTAAAATTGAAGAAGAGCTGTTAGCGCTGGCTTATCCCGGCCATCCCTACGGACATACCACCTTGGGATATCTTGAAGATGTCGAGGACATGCCTAACGAATATCAAGCCGCTCTGGATTTTTACCGTACCTACTACCGTCCGAACAACGTCCTGTTGTTGGTAACGGGGGACGTGGAACCAGGGAAGATCTTTGAATTGGCTGAAAGACTTTATAGCGATTGGCAGCCGGGGCAAATACCTACCATTCGGGAGGCCGGTCCGGTTTCCGAGAGACGGCTCGCGCATGTGAGTTGGACGGCTGAGGTGCCCCCCCGGATTTCATTTAGTTTTCGAATGCCTCCCTTCCGGCCATCGTCAAAGGAAGCAGCTGTAGGACAGCTGTTGCCCGAGCTGTTGGCAGGAGAAACTGCGCCTCTTTACCAGAAACTCCGATATGAAAAAAAGACCGCCAATGAGCTGTCACTGTTTTCCGGCGAGTACGAGAGCTTCAATTCAAGAATACTGGAGCTGTCGGTAATCTTGTTCAAGGATCAGTATGAGCAAAAGGGGGATGCGTATTTCGCTGATGTCCTCGCCGATATAGAGAGCGCATTCGAGAGCCTCAAGAGCTTTTCCAGAAACGCTCAAGCTACAAAGGTGCTCCAGGAGTATAAGAGCAAGTTCAAGTATGACTTGTTAGCCCAGCTTAACAGTCCTTCCAATATAGCCGAGCAGTTTGCCTGGTATTACCGGTTTGAACGCGATCCCGGGGTTCTAGACAGGCTCGTTGCTGCGGTGGAATCTCTTTCACCTCCGGATATCGACTCCTTCGCACAAAAGTATTTTTCGAAACAAAACCAAATCAGGGTAACCATGTCTTTTGGCGAGAAAAAGTGAAAACAGGAAAAATCAAATCCCCAGTCGAATCCGCCCCTAGGCCAGCCGGCCGCTTCATGGTGATGGTGGTCATACTTGTATTTGCCGGAGCAGCCCGAGGGCAGCAGATAGTGACCATCAAGAGCCCGTCCTCTTTAATTGAGCTGACGATCATGGTCCGTGCCGGGTCGGTTCACGATCCCCTCCAAAAAGAAGGGTTGGCTTACCTCACCGCACGAACCCTGCTGGAGGGTGGCTTTGGAGACCCGAAAAAACCAACCACCAAGGAAGAGTTGGCTGCTCTTACGCGTCCCTGGGGGGAAGCTGCACGGCCTTCGGCACGGGTCGAGAAAGAAGTGACAACGTTCTATGTGCGAGTGCCGCAAGATGTGCTGGACCGCTATCTCAAGGACATTCTCGAACCTTTATTCGCGAAACCGGTCTTTCAAGAATCAGAGCTCGATAGGATTCGTAATGAAACGCTGGAAAAGCTGACCGGCTCGCTGCGTTACGAAGATATTGAGAGTCTGGGTTTGCACGCGGTTGATCACTATATCTTCGAGGGAACTCACTACGCCCACTTGCCCGAAGGAAGTGTAACGGGGTTGAAGAACGTTAAGAGGGCGGACTTGCTGGATTTCTACTCAACTCACTATCGTCCGCAAAACCTGATTGTCGGTATCAGCAAAGAGGATGGGGAAATCATTGCAAAAGTCACTCGCGCCCTTTCCGCTCTGGGAAGAACTGGGGCGGTTCCAGAGCGTATGGAAACTAAGGCGGCTCCTGCCGCCGTGTCCGGACGAAATGTGGTGATTGTAGCTTTACCTAATGCGGACTCGACAGGGATTCACGCTGCTTTTCCCATCTCTGTCAATCGAACCCATCCGGACTTCTGGCCGCTTTATATTGCCAATGTCTTTTTTGGTACGCACCGCGATGGTTTTTCGTACCTGTATCAGGAGATTCGGCAAAAGCGAGGGTACAATTACGGAGACTACTCTTACATTGAGCATTTTGCCGGAAGGCCGTTCTTGCTTTTCCCGCCGTTCAACACACCCCGTAAGAACCAATATTTCAGCATCTGGATCCGTCCCGTTGCGCACAAATATACACACCACATCCTGAAGGCGCTGACCTGGGAACTCGGTGAACTGGTACGGCGGGGCCTGACTGCTGAACAGGTGGCACTTGCCAAAAACAAGGCGAAAATTCTTTACCTGAACCTTTCCGAAACAGTTTCACGCCTCCTCAATGCCCGAGTCGATGATGAGTATTACGGAATGGGGGAGCGCGGCTACCTGGAGAATTACCTGCAGAACATCGACGCTGTCTCGGTGGAACGGGTGAATCAGTCGATCCGCACTCATCTGCAATCCGTGAACATGAAATATGTCGTGGTCACTGATGACGAAGTCGCAGAGCGGCTGGCCGAGGATCTGGCAGAGGGGAAAAATGCGTTCGGAAAAGCTCCCGACGAGTATCAGATTCCAGTTGTCGAGAAAGATGGGGGCAGGAGCTTGGTGCTTTCCCCTGACCAGCTGGAGATTCTACAAAAAGATGCGGTTTGGAACGCTTTTCCTCTGGAGTTTTCCAGGGAGCGTATCAACATAGTACCGGTGGAGCGTCTCTTTGAAACCGGTGATTTTATAGCGCAAATCGCCAATCGGTAATGTGGCATCGCTCGGGTGTCTGACCTTGCTGTTCTTGCCCGCGCGCGGTTGCCTAGGGTAGTAAACAACAACGTGATCGCCCGGTTTTTGCAATTCCTCGGCGCCTTCAACTGAAGAGCAGCTTGGCGAGGGCCAGCGCCAGGAGAGTATTGAAAACCGTGGCGCTGAGATAGACGATCACGGGCCGGATTCCTGGGGTGAAAAGATCCCGAAGGACCAAGTCCCACCCGATACCGGTAAACGCCAGCACAAAAGTCCAATCGCGAAGCTTTCGCAAGGTCGATACCTGCTGTGGTTCCAGCCAGCCAATAGTCGCCAAAACCGAGACCGCGAGAAAACCCAGCACAAATTTGGGGAAACGCTCCCAAAGCAGTGCCAGTGTGGGCCTCTGTGAATCTTGGTCCCGCTGCTTTCGGATCCAGTACAATGCCAACAGAAAGGCTGCCACGCCGATCAGGGTATTTTGAGCCATTTTGACTACCGATGCCGTCTTTACTGCGTCCTCCCCATACAGAGCGCCAGCGCCCACGACGGCGGCGGTAGTGTCGATATTTCCTCCGAACCACGCACCCGCTACCACGGGACTCAATTGAAGCCAATATGCGGCATAAGGCAGCAAAATCATCAAGGGGAGCGCGGTGGCGATGACCAGCGCAGCGACGTACGCCAGCTGTTCTTTGCGAGCCAACACGGAACCGGCAGCGGCAATAGCTGCAGACACCCCACAGATAGAAACCGCTGCGGCCATGACAGCTTTCAACTGATCTTCGAGGCGCAGACATCCAGCCAGCCACCACGTAAAACTGAAAACACAGGTCACCATGATCAGGGCCTGCAGCATTCCGCGAGCGCCCAGCCCCATGACATCTGTAAAGTTGATTCCTGCGCCCAGCAACACCAGCCCTACCTTTAAATAGAATTCTGTTCGAAAAGCGAAGGCCATTCTGGGACGCAGGCCCGTCAATATCGACGAAGCACTGGCAATGAGCCCAAGGCCGACGGCCCACAGAGGAAATTCCAGGACGCCGGGCATGGCATGGGCGAGCCGATTCGTGAGCAACGCCAGGCCTGCCAGCAAGAGAATGGACGCCAGCCGGTCGCCCGCACCCATTCGATTCAAGTGACGCAGGATCACGCTGGTGCTCATTGGGTTTACCAGGGAATCTGTTGGATCCAGCCGACCATGACCAGGATAACCAGCAGCCATCCCACCATGACGGCCCACCAGTCTTCGTTCACCTTGCCGCGAACTCCTCTCGGGCGATTTTAACCAGCCGCCGTACGTGCTTCGGGGGCGCGAGTGCAACGAGAGCTCGAAGAAAGTACGAAGTTCGAAATGGGATTTTCGAGGTGTCGTTCGTGCTCCGCATTTGGAATTTCCATTTCCCACACAGCGGCTGCGGCGCTCGCGCTCCGCGCGAACCTCTCGTATGCCTGGCGCCCTTCTCAGCTAAAACCTGAGAGGGCTGCCGCCGTACGGCGTGTTTCAAATATGGCCGGCAAGCGCTTTCGGGCCGGGATTCCTGTCCCTTTCGTAAGCACAGATCCTCTCATCAAGCTGAAGGGTCATACCAATATCGTCCAGACCCTTAAGGAGGCATTCCCGAGAGAACTCATTCATCAAGAAAGGCAATGTCAGCCCGTTTTCGTCGCGGACCTGGCAAGCTTCCAAGTCGACGGTAAGCCGGTAGCTGGCTTGTGAGAACGTTCTCCGGAAAAGTTCTTCGATCTGCTGCTCGGTCAGGCGCACGGGAAGCAGGCCGTTCTTAAGGCAGTTGTTATAAAAAATATCCGCAAAAGAGGGGGCGATCAGGCAGCAGAAGCCATAGTCCATCAAGGCCCACGGAGCATGCTCACGTGACGAGCCACATCCGAAGTTCGCTCGCGTCAGCAGGATGGTCGCGTCATGGAAGCGGGGTTGGTTGAGTTCAAAATCGGGATTTAAAGATCCGTCTTCGCGAAAGCGCCAATCGAAAAAAAGGTTTTTCCCAAAACCGGTTCGTTCAATGGCTTTCAAAAACTGTTTCGGAATGATTTGGTCCGTATCGACGTTGACACGATCCAAAGCAGCGACGATGCCTGTGTGCTTAGTAAAAGACTGCATGTTCTGTGTCAGTACTCCCAATCGCGGATGTCCACAAAATGACCGGAAACAGCGGCGGCTGCCGCCATGGCTGGGCTCACCAGGTGAGTGCGCCCACCCCGTCCCTGCCGTCCTTCGAAGTTACGATTTGATGTGGAGGCGCAGCGCTCGCCCGGCTTCAAGATATCCGGGTTCATTCCCAGGCACATGCTGCACCCGGACTCCCTCCACTCGAACCCGGCAGTTTTGAAAATCTGATCCAGTCCTTCTTTCTCGGCCTGCCGTTTCACCTGTTGCGAGCCGGGAACCACCATAGCACGAACCGAAGAGGCAACTTTCTTGCCTTCTACGACCCGCGCAGCTAGCCGGAGGTCTTCGATACGGGAATTCGTGCAGGAGCCGATAAACACACGATCCACTCTAAGCTCCTGGAGGGGAGTGCCCGGGCGCAGCCCCATGTATTCGAGGGCTCTCTCGGCAGCCTTGCGGGCGTTCTCGTCTGGAAAAGAGGAAGGACCAGGAACCGCGCTGGTAACATCGGCAACCATTCCCGGGTTGGTGCCCCAGCTCACCTGCGGCGCCAGCGAGGAGACATCCAATTGCAGCGTGCGATCATAACAGGCGTCTGGATCACTGGGCAAAGTCCTCCAATAATCGACAGCCTCCTGAAAGACCTTCCGGTCACGAATCAGAGGACGGTTTTCAAGATAAGAGTAAGTCACCTCGTCAGGAGCCATCATGCCGGCCCGTCCGCCCGCTTCGATGGACATGTTGCACACGGTCATTCTCTCTTCCATGGAAAAGCTCCGCACGGTGCTTCCCGAGTATTCGATCACGGTGCCCGTCGCTCCATCAGTGCCGATGGTTCGAATGATGTAGAGGATGACGTCTTTCGCGGTGATTCCCCGTGGCAGCTTTCCATCCACCCGGATCTGAAATGTCTTGGGACGGCTTTGCAGCAGACACTGAGTAGCCAAAACGTGCTCGACTTCACTCGTGCCGATTCCAAAGGCCAGGGCCCCGAAGGCGCCGTGAGTGGAAGTGTGGCTGTCTCCACACACGATGGTCATACCGGGCTGGGTGATTCCAAGCTCCGGGCCGATGACATGCACGATCCCCTGATTAGGATGGTTCAAACCATAGATGTGAATATCAAACTCACGGCAATTTTGTTCCAAGGTTTCAATTTGTGCTTTGGAAATCGGATCACTGATGGGCAGGGAGCGGTCCCAGGTAGGGACATTGTGATCGACGGTTGCAAAGGTCAGATCAGGACGACGGACTTTTCGCCTGCTGAGGCGCAGGCCCTCAAAAGCCTGAGGCGAGGTCACCTCGTGAACCAGATGGCAGTCGATGTACAGGACTGCAGGTTTTTCAGGTTCCTGGTGTACCACATGGCTTTCCCAAATTTTTTCAAACAACGTGCAAGCTTTCATTTCTAGAACCTTTACAGGTTGCTGGGATAAGAATTGGAGGAAAATCCCACTTCTACTCGCCGGCGGCGCTTGCTTTTGCAGCTTTCTCCTGTTGACGGAGCTGTTCGTAAATTGCCTTGTTCACGGCATTCACATAAGCGCGCGTGCTGGCGTCAATGATGTTGAGACTGGCGGCTTTGCCGGTGTAGCTCCTGCCACTGAACTTCACGTGCACGAAGACTTCGCCCAGCGCATCCTTTCCTTTGGTGACGGAATTGACTGAAAAATCAAGCAGGCGTCCCGGGAACCCCGTGATCTTGTCGATAGCTTTGTAACACGCATCGACCGGACCATGGCCGTGTGAGGATTCTATAAACGTCTGGCTGCCCTTTTCTAATTTGACGACTGCTGAAGAGAGTTCCTGATTTCCTCCACTGGAGTGGACGTACTTCAGGCGGTATATATCGGGAATGATCTTCATTCCATCCTGAACAATCGTGATGAGATCTTCGTCATAGATCTCTTTTTTCTGATCGGTCAATTTGGTGAAGAAGAAGTAAGCGCGCTCCAGCTCCTCCTTGGTCAACTCATAACCCAGTTCCTGATACTTCTTGTGCAGGGCGTGTCGGCCGCTATGCTTTCCCAGAACCAGAGTGCTACTGACCACTCCTACCGATTGTGGAGTCATGATCTCGTAAGTAAGCGAGTTCTTAAGAACGCCGTCCTGGTGGATACCCGCTTCGTGAGCAAAGGCGTTTTTCCCCACGACGGCCTTATTGGGCTGCACGAACATGCCCGTGAGATTGGTCAGAAGGCGGCTGGACCGGTAGATTTCTTCAGTGAGCACTTCTGTAAAATAGGGAAATTGATCTTTGCGCGTGCGCAATGCCATCACGATTTCTTCCATGGAGGCATTTCCCGCGCGTTCGCCGATGCCATTGATGGTACACTCGACCTGGCGGCATCCATTCTCAATTCCTGCCAGCGAGTTGGCGACTGCCAGTCCCAGGTCATTGTGACAATGGCAGCTGAAAACGGCCTTGTTGCGATTGGAGATTTTCGACAGCACTGCATTGACAAAAGGACCGTATTCTTTGGGAACGGAGTAGCCCACTGTATCTGGGATATTGATGATGCTGGCGCCCGCCTCAATGGCCGCCTCGAAAATTTCTGCAAGATAGTTCACATCGCTCCGCGTCGCGTCCTCTGCAGAAAACTCAACTTCCTCACAAAGGTCACGAGCGATGCGTACGGCTTCAACAGCCTGTGCGAAAACTTCCGATCTGCTTTTGCGAAGCTTGTGCTGCAAATGAATGTCGGAAGTGGCAATAAATGTATGAATGCGCGGCTTATGGGCCTCCTTGATCGACTCCCAGGCTCGTTCAATGTCCAATCGCGTGGCCCTTGCCAGGGCCGCAATGGTCGGTCTGCGCACCTGGCGCGCAACAGCTTGCACTGCCTCAAAGTCGCCGTCGGAACTGATCGGAAAGCCGGCTTCGATAACATCCACATTGAGTCTTTCTAGCTGTCGAGCCATTTTCAGCTTTTCTTCCAGGTTCATGGAGCAGCCCGGCGACTGCTCGCCGTCTCTCAATGTGGTGTCGAAAATAAATATCTTTTCAGGCATTTTGCCTCCGTCTAAGCTCTTTTGAGTGGTCTTAAACACTAGCAGATTTGATGCTTACAATCAATCCACGTATCGAGCCATCTAAAATGTAACCGGAGCAGGTATCGTCGAGCCATCTAAAATGTAACCGGAGTGGAGCGATCAGGAGGGTTACGGGATGACCGGGAAATCAAGATGGGAATACTTAAGAAC
>JACQSY010000053.1 GCA_016211085.1 Acidobacteriota bacterium
GAAGCAGGCCAGGGCTTCGTTCGCTCCGCTCACTTCGCCCTGGCCTGCTTCTTTGAAAGGTAACTTCTGAGTTCTTTCATACTTCTCTTCCCTAAAACCCGAATCCTCACCAAGGGGGTACGATCTCTATTCCGTTTCCCATCCCACACCCCTGTCTTCCTTGACTTCCTTTACAGGAATGATGTATACGTTACCGTATTCCAAAACTGCATCCCGAATTTAAAGTTTTTCGTTAAAAGGGGCCCGAACTGTCGGTTCCAAGGAGGTGTTGTATGAAGGCCAGAAGAGTCTCCATTCGCCCATTCCTCTACCTCTCGTCTCTGTTTCTCTTTTCGCTCGCCGGGTTTGAGCGGGCGAGTTATGCACAACAGACGACCGGGACGATCGCGGGGGTTGTCAAGGACGAAACACAAGCCCGCATACCCGGGGTTTCAGTGGAGGTCAAAAACGTTAACACCGGTATTGCCCGGACCGCCCTCACCAATGAGGAGGGACGCTATCACGTCCCGAATCTGGCCCCGGGCAGCTATGAGGTGCGCGCTGAGCTGGCGGGATTTCAAAGTGTGGTGCGCAGCGGGATTACGGTGACGGTGGGAGGCGAAGCCGCCGTGGACTTTACGCTGAAGGTGGGGGAGGTTTCCGAGCAGATTACGATTTCCGGAGAAGCGCCGCTGGTGCAGACGACCCGGTCGGACCTGTCGGGCCTGATCGAGGAAAAGAGAATCACCGATCTGCCGCTCAATCAGCGGAATTTCATTCAGTTGGCCACCCTGCAGTCAGGCGTCATCTGGCAAAGGAATATCACACAGCGCAGCGCCTCCAATATTGGCTATGGGATGAAAATCCTGGTGGCGGGCAGCCGGCCTACAGGAAACAACTTTTTGCTGGACGGGACAGACATCAACGAGCCGCACGGCAGGACGCCGGGCAGTGTGACGGGCTCCACGCTGGGGGTGGAGGCGGTCCGGGAGTTTCGGATCTACACGAAGAACTACAGCGCGGAGTTTGGAAGGGCCACGGGGGGCATCATCAACGTCGTTACGAAATCGGGGACCAATGAATTTCACGGTTCGGTTTTCGAGTTTCTTCGCAACGACAATTTGGACGCCCGCAACTTTTTTGACCCGGGCGAGAAGCCGCCGGAGTTCAGGCGCAACCAGTTTGGATTTGCGCTGGGGGGGCCGATCGTCAAGGGGAAAACCTTTTTTTACACCAACTATGAGGGGCTTCGGGAAGCCTTAGGCGTGACGACAATTTCCACGGTGCCCAGCCTGACCGCGCGGCAGGGACTTTTGCCGGACCCGGCCCGGCCCGGGCAACTTCGGCAGATCAACGTGAAGCCGTCGGTAAAGCCTTTCTTGGAGTTCTTCCCGCTGCCCAACGGCCGCGATTTTGGGGATGGCCGAGCCGAATTTATTGTGCCGTTTCCGCAGACCTCAGATGAAGATTATATCTCGGCCCGGGTGGATCACACCTTTTCGAGCTCACTGTCCACCTTTGTTCGCTATACCTTTAACGATGCGGAGTCATTTCTGTCTGGAGGCTTCTACAACACCATTCCGTCTCAGATCGCCGATCGCGATAACTCACGTAAGCAATACGTGACCGTGGAGTTGCAGAAGATTTTCAGTCCTTCTTTTATTAACACTTTTCGTGCCGGCTACAATCAGACCGTTTACGCCGGCGACGAGGTGTACCTGGTTCCGGCGGATGCCCTGGTGCTCGTGCCCCAGACGAAACAGCCGGCTGCGATAGGGGTGTCCGGCCTGAACCGACTGGGGAGCAGTAATCTTCACCCCATGAAGTATGCGTACCACGTTTACGATGTACAAGATACCGTCGGTTACGACGTGGGGAAGCACGCCATCAAGTTTGGCGGGCAGCTCCAAAGACTCCACCAAAATCAATCCCTCCCCTCTCGTAGGGTTGGTTTGTGGAGCTTTTCAACCCTGGAGAATTTCATGCTGGGGAATGCCACAAGTGTTCAAGTGGCCCCTCCTGAAATCGCCGAACCCCACCGTGCCTTTCGGCAGAACCTGATCGGGTTGTTCGTTCAAGACGACTTCAAGATCCGGCCCAATGTAACCCTGAACCTGGGCTTGCGCTATGAACCGACGACCCCCGTCAGCGAAAAGCAAGGGAGGCTCTCGCAAATACCACAGGAAAAGCTTTTTGCTTATACCCCCTCCGTTGCGGATATTGTCACGACGGGCGACTATTACGATAGCCCGGATGGGAAGGCCTTTGCCCCGCGCGTCGGTTTGGCGTGGGATCCTTTTGGAAATGGCAAGACCGCGGTGCGGAGCGGCTTTGGGCTGTTTTATGATCATGTTTACATCCGTTGGATCGCCTCCTTTCTCACCTCCCGGACACCACCTTCTTACAACATTATCAACGCCCGTCCCGTGGAATTTCCGCAGACCTCGAGTCAGTTGATCGAACGTTTCGGCAGAGTGGGAAGGTCAGCCGCCATGGTTCAGTCAGATCCGGCGACCCAATACATGATGCACTGGAATCTGAGTGTTCAACAACAGCTTCTCCCCTCGATGGTGGTGACCATTGGCTATGCAGGTTCCCGAGGGGTGAGACTGGGTCGGCTGGTGGATTTCAACAACGCGCTCCCGATCGAAGTCATCAACGGGAACCCGAAGTTTAGTCTGAACCCCGTAAGGCCGAATCCCAACTTTGAAGACATTAGCTTCATGATGACTGACTCCGATTCCTACTATCATGGGCTGGAGACGAGCCTTGAGAAGCGGTGGAGCTCAAACTTTCAGTTTCAGCTGTCCTATACGTGGTCCAAGTCGATTGCCAATGCTCCAGGTGTGAGGACCTCTTCCGATGAATCGGATAATGCGCCCACCAGCAACCATCTCCTCTTTAGCAAATCCTATGACCACGGGGTGTCGGCCTTTCACGTTCCGCACACTATGAATTTCAATTTCTCCTATGCTCTTCCGGGAAGTCAACTGGCCGGATTCGGTGGCAAACTGCTGGGGGGCTGGCAAACCAACCTCATCCTGACTTTGGCCAGCGGTTCCTTCTTTACCGTTCAAGCGGGCACGGATGCGCGAACGGGCTTAACCGGATCCAGTCGTCGCGCCGACTTGATTCCGGGAAAGTCGAACAATCCAGTGCTGGGAGGGCCCGATAAGTACTTCGACTCCGGTTCATTTGCGCCCCCGGATCGTCAGTTCTGGGGGACCTTGGGCTTGAACACGGTTCAGGGACCGAGCGTTGCAACTTTCGACTTCTCGCTGGTAAAAGACACAAAGGTCTCGAGCATCTCGGAAGATTTTAAGATTCAGTTCCGGTTTGAGACCTTTAACCTCTTCAACCGCGCTAACTTTGCCACGCCGGCCAGAACGGTTTTTGACTCGGCAGGGCGGCTGATTGGGACGGCGGGACGCATTACCGAAACCACCACTACCGGCCGGCAACTGCAATTCGGGTTGAAGGTTCTGTTTTAGGGGACCACCCGATTGCTATCGGAAAAATGACAGGTTCAGCAGACGTTTCGGCGGAAACGTCTGCTTGGCTTTCTCGAATCCAAAGGAGAAAAAGAGGACACACCATGTTGAGAAAAAACGTGTTCAGGGTAAGTGGCGCAGTAGCTGTATTCCTGCTGCTTGTGCTTCCCGGGAACTTCCCGGCCATGGCCCAGGCCCCCGGACAATCCCAATTGCACTGGACCCCTCCGAAAGCGAATTATCCGGCTCCTCGTTATCCGAAAATTCAGAAGATTACTTCCGTTGAGCAGCTGATGCCTTATGTCCGGCACATCATTGAGCGCAAAGGTGCCGAGCATATGAACGTGGGCTTTAACATCAAAGGGGGAGAAAAAGTTTTGTTTATTGCCCAGAGTAGTTGGGACCCCCTGGTTGTCGAAGCCTTTGTTCGGGGTCTTCGGGAAAAGAATTGCCTGGTGGACGTGATTATTCAACAGTCGAAGGCGGCACGGTTGGACATTCACAGCATGTCGGAAGCCGACCGGTTGCAGGATTGGCTGAGGGATTCACCGGAGCCCCCTTATTATGCCATGGCTCAGTGGCTGGTCGACGCTTCCAAACAATATGACTGGGCCATTGGGGCGACCGGGGTTCCGAACGCGGTCAGGTTTCAGTGGCCAATGAGAGAATTGGTCGCGAGCGCTGCGACCATGCTTGCGGATGAGATTTTGGACGTGGTTGACCGGAAGGTTTGGGAAGTGATCCGGCAAGCGGAAGAGATCCATATTGTGGACCCCGAAGGAACCGATTTGAAACGGACCTGGTTTCCAGATTATTGGCAAGTCATCGAAGGGGTTCATCCAACCGTCAAGACAGTCGGGGAAAACTTCGGAGGTTACGCAGCCTCCCGAAAGATGCATGCCACCTACGGCCCGGGACAGTCTGAAAAGCCCATGATCCGTATCCATATCACGGGAATTCCCCAGGGGATTGTGCTGGAGCAGTCGAATGGAGAAGGTGTAGCGGCCGCTACTTCCGCCCACCAGGGTCCCTCTCCCCGGATCAAGCTGACGCTCCAGAAAAACGAAATCGTGAAGGTGGAAGGGGGTGGCCGATACGGCAAAGTGTGGGGCGAATACCTGAATAAGTACAAGAGCGTTCAGTATCCGCTCTATCCCCGTCCTGGTGTGGGATGGTGGGTTGAAGTGGCGATCGGGACGCATCCAAAGGCGTACCGAGCTTACAACGTCATGGAATCTGCTACGGCGAGAGGCGAGGGATGGCTCGAGGAGCGCAGGCGATCCGGAGTCATTCACCTCGGTTTTGGCAACGCCCTTTGGGAAAACAACGTGTGGGGAGACCAGAACAAACTGCCAAGCAGTCATTACCACCTGCACCTTTATTTCGCGACGGTAACTGCTCGATTGAGGAACGGTAAGGAAGCCATGATCATGGACAAGGGTCACCTGACTGCGCTGGATGACCCGGAAGTGAGACAAGTGGCTGCCAAGTACGGAGATCCTGATCAGCTGCTGAGGGAAGACTGGATTCCTGCCATACCGGGTATCAATGTGCCAGGGGACTATTGGAAAGACTACGCGCAAGATCCCTGGTCCTGGGTTCAGAAGGAACATCGAAAGGCCTACGGGGACTTGCTCGATTTTAAGCCTTATCCGTAAACCCCCGTCCGGTTGAACACAGTGACTAGAACTAGAGTGCTCCGCGAAAAATCAGTTCCCCGCCCATCGCATATCCTCTTGAAGCGAAGCACAGGAGCCGCACGTCTAACCTTTTTTCTGGAGGCTGGATTATGACACCTGCAACGTATAATCGGTCGCGCCTTCCTCTCTCTTGGCTACTGTTTCTTTTTTTCCCTCTGGGTGGCTCTCTTGGTGCGGCGCCCGTCGATGCCGTCTCCTGTTCGAATCTGATGGCGCCCAAGCGCCAGGTCGGCGAGAAATGGGTAGGACAGGAAGAATGCTTGATGACAGAAGTGAGTTTCACTCAATCCGGCAAGAGCTATCGCCGATTCGATATAGGTTTAAGCGGAACCCTGGAAGGGTGGGTCGTCAAAGAGGGTACCCGCGTTTTCCATTTTACGTCATTTCCAGAATTCCTCTTCGATCAACTGGGTAACAAGAACCCAAGGTTTCACGGCATTCTTCGCTATGAAGCTGAAAAAGGAACCAGCATGACGCTGGTTTATCCTGAGGGAAATTGGAACGGGAAACTTTTCGTGACGGTTCATGGTTCGGGTGGGTCCTTTAAACAAGGGACTTTAAAGCCTTGGGACAAGAATTTGGATCCGCAGCGTCCGCTGGGGGATCTCAGCCGCTACGAAACGGGGTTCTTAGACAAGGGCTACGCCGTGCTCAAGACCCATCGTAACGCCGACATGCGGCACCCAGGCGACTACGAAGTGGTTCTGGACGACGGACAAAAACTGGGCGACAGGAACCTCGACCAACACCCCGAACTACTTCTTGACATGATTCTTATGGCCGAGAACCTGCTGAAGGAACGGCTGGGCAAGGATCCGTCGCGAACTTACTGGTATGGGCATTCGGGAGGGGTGATGGTGGGAAGACCGATCAACTACAAACCAGCCTTGAACCGCGACCCCAACGGGAACCAGATTATCGATGGGTTTTTGTTTGATGATCCAGGAGGCGGCCTCTGGATACCCATTCTGCTTAAGGATGGGAAAAACGTCCTCTTCACGTCCGATAGTGACCGCCGCGCTTTTGTGAAAACCATCGAAGTTGCTCACCAGAACTACCCTAACGTCTACACCGATCCACTGCTGATGGACGTCAGTCACATTCCCGAGTATGTCTCTCCCGTATATCTCGCTAACAAGAGGAGAACCGCCTCGGTGATGCGTGAAAAAAAGATGGAGGACAAGTACCGGATGTACGAGGTGCGCGGCGTCAGCCATTCCGGCGGCGAGGACCTGGAGAAAGGTAAAAAAGGGGATATCGAGATCCTGAATCTTCCCCGCTTTATTAGCGCCATGGCAGACGTGTTGGATGCCTGGGTGGAAAAGGGTATTGAACCGCCCCCTACAAAATCGGATGTGCCGACGCTGGGGGATGCTGACAACAACGGTCTAATTGAAAACCCGGCAGTGGCCATGCCGGAAGTGGCTTGTCCTCTAGGTGTCTACTTTCCTTACCCGCCCAGCATGAAGGGGGAAGGCGCCGGCACAACCAGCTTCGCCCCCTTTGACGGCACCACCCAGGAACCGCTGGACGGCCGGGGCCAATTCGTGGATATGAATGGGAATGGTAAGCGGGACAAGAGGGAGACGGTTTCAGAGGCGTGGCGCCGGCTCGGACTTCTCAAGGAGGGGGAGCGCATCGACGTTACGAAGTACTCGCGCTGCGTGGAAGCGTCGGCCTTGTCGCTCAAGCAGCAGAGATTCCTCAACGACGCGGAGGCGAAGGCGTATATCAAAGAAGCTGCCAGCGTGAAATTTCCATCCCAATAGGGGGCTAGCCTATAGTCTAGCCTAGTTTTCGTCCGGCGAATTGTAAGTAGCGGAAATTAAAAGAGAAAAGACACATTTTTGAGCTCCGATTTCGTCAGAGTCAGTTGGTACCCTGGTTTTGCAACAAACGCTGATTCCAAA
>JACQSY010000005.1 GCA_016211085.1 Acidobacteriota bacterium
ATCCACCAGGCCGACTATGCCACACGCCGGGAGGCCAGGGCGGAGGTTTTCGAATACATCGAAGTGTTTTATAACCGTCAGCGGAGGCACTCGTCGTTGGGCTATGTCAGCCCAGCGGACTTTGAAGCCAGCGCTGCTTAACAATGTGTTCATAAAATTAGGGGAAGATCAAAGAGAGTTTATCGTTGAAAGCCTCAAACGGAAAGATCAACTAGGGTTAAGACGTAAGACATCGGCGAAGTATCAGCGTAAGAATGGCGCGAAGCCATTTGAAGGAGTGCGTAAAAACCGTGAGTTCATTTTGCTGTCCTCACCTGGACTTGGAAAGCGATTCCTGCTTAATGCTGAAGGTGGACTGTGTACCGGGACGTAAAGGCTGCGTGCTCCGGGGAAATTCAAGCTTTTTATTTCCTGCCGAGGAGAGGGTCAGGCTGAGAGAAGAATCAAAGAAGAAGTCCGCTATTTCCCATGTCAAGCGCCCGAGCCACTCCCAGTGAAAGCCTTCTGAACCTGCTACTCGCCTGAACTGTTTAACCAAGAGTTATAAAACAATACACACACTAACCTTCCAATGCCCTCGGGTGGGCACCGCCTTGCTCAGTCCCCCTGGCGGTCACACCTATATCCATTTTTTCCCGAGCTCTTCAAGGCCGGCGTGCTCCAAGTCCCTGGGACTCATCACAAGGCGGAATTCACACTCGGCATTGAAATGCAGGAACCAGGGCTCTGCGAGCGCAGGAAACCTTGAGGGACTTTCGACATTGACGACCAGAATTGCTCCTCGACGGCCATTCTGTTCGGTGAAATAAACAGCCTCCGGTTTGATCTCATCGAGAATCTTGGTAATGGTCGATCCCGCCGTACCGTTGCGAACCGCCGTGTTGAAGGGTTCATTGGGGATTATCACGTTTAGCAGCATGCGCATAGAAACTCCTCCTTGGAATTCTTTGGTTTCGGTGAAAAGGCAGACTTATTACCAGTATCATCCCAACGTGCCATTTATTCAATCGAAGCCACAAATGCGCTTGGGAAAAAAGGGGACAGAGACCTCTGTCCCCCATTTTCAAGGTACGTCTTTCTCGTCGGCGAATTGACGGGCGTGGTTCACCCGGGACTAAATCAGGAAACGCGGTCCCTGTCCCCGGTTTTCTCCCTAGAGCATGTTTGCGCTCGGAATCCTTGAACAACTCATCGCGCTGCTACCGTTTGAGCGGGGGATTGGTCTTGGCGTGATCGATCCCAAGGCGGATCTGTTTCTCGGCGCGTTGTTTCTCTTGCAGAAGCGCCTTGAGCAATTGGCGCGGCAGGACCCTCAAGCCGCCAAAGAACTGCGCCGTCGAATCGTGATCTACGACTTTTCTGCACGTAGCGCCGTGAGCTCTTACAACATTTTGGCCCGCTGGCCTGATGCGGAGGCTGACTTTTTTGCGGCTAATCGCGCTGATTTGCTCCTTGATCTCCTCTCTGGGAGCGACAAACTCAGTTTGGGCGGGGCAGCTCTTCTGCAAAAAGCCTTGCTGCTTCTTTCCGAGTTCCATCTGCCGATCACCTACTTGGAGAGGCTACTGCACGAGGACGATCTGCGTTTGCGGCTGCTTGACCAGTGCCAGAATTCGTCGGTGAAAAACTTCTTTTTCCGACAATTTCCAAGAATACCGAAGCCAACCGTCGCGGCCGTTTCCAGGCGAATGGAAGCGTTGTTTTCCTCCGAAGGTGTGCGATTGGCGCTTTCTGGGAACGCAGCTCCAGATTTCCGCAAGCTTCAGGACGAAGCAAACATCGTGCTCATAAACTGCTTCGGACGCAACATCGCGCGTGGCGTCCGCCGGCTTCTTCAAGGTTTGGTGCTCTCGGATATACGTCAGGGTATTTTTGCGAGACAGAAAAGGGACCATTGTTTCTTGTGGCTGGCCGATGAAGCTCAGAACTTTTTCATCACCGAAAAACTGCGGGACAACATTACCGACGTGCTGACCATGGCCAGAAGTTATGGCCAGAAGTTTTGGCACGCATTTTCTATTTCTTACTCAGAACATGTCCACGGCAGTTGGCGACCATCGGCTTCTCAAAGTGCTTCACACGAATATCCGCTGGTCATTCTCCATGAGAGGAGAGCCAGGCGACTGCGAATTCCTGAAACCCTTCCTTCCGGTTACCGGCAGAAAACCAAAGCCGCAGCACGACCCTTTTTCAGAAAAAAGTTTTTATTCTCTGACGGAGGAGCGGGCCACGGCGCTTGAAGCCATTGCGGGCCTGCCGGATAGGACAGGATACCTGTGGTTCAGGACCGGCGCGTCGGGGGCCTTCAAGATCAAAACTCCTGAGGTTCTCATCCCACAGGGACAGGACCTGTATACGGCAACGAAGGCGGCAAGAAGCGATCCGACTCTGGGCGCACGTTTGTCGCGAAGACAGTACGAGAAGCTTGTTCTCGAGCGCGACCGGCACTGGCAAGAGGAAGAACAGAGCGATCTGGCTACGAATCTCGAAGAGGCCTACCAAAGCGCGCGGGTAAAGGTTAATGAAAAAAAGCTTTGTCTTGGACTTTGTGCTTTTCCTCCTGGCAAGCCCCATCCTTCTCGCCAAGGGGATGGTGGCTTTGGGGAGGAAATGGGGATCTTGGAGATCCTCCTATCGAGTCAGAACGATTTGTGAAAACTGCGGAACTGTCATGTCGATGGTGGGCCTGTGGCGCTGCAAGTGCGGCTACACGTACAAAGGACATCTTCTGCGCCTGTGCCCTGTCTGCCGGACCATGCCCGCCATGGTGCGCTGCTACCAGTGCGGGGTTACGGAGAAACTGCCAGAACCATAAGATTGACTGCGCGATGCATGGAGATTCTAAAGATGCTGCGAGCGGCAAGGTGGCTGACGACCGGACAAATTGGGCGACGGTTCTTCTCCTGTGCCAGCAAGGACGCCTGCCGTAAATGGCTGCGAAAGCTTGCCGAGGCAGGGTTTCTTGTCAGGTTTCAGGAGAACCGGATGAAGGAATCGCTGTTTGCCCTGGGCACGGAAGGAAAGAGGGCGCTTGAAAAAATAGGGGCAAACGGAATCGGTCTGGAACGCCGACCACCCAGGCAGCTCGAACATTTTACAGGCATCAATGATTTGAGGATCGCCGCTGAGCTTACTCCAGGGCTTTCCTTCTTTTTTGCCTGTTGGGAGCTGCCAAGATACGGCTGGAAGTATCTGATCATTCCGGATGCCGTGTTTTCTGTTGCCGGGCAAACCTTTGCCGTGGAGTTTGACCGCGGGAAAGAGAGCGTCTCATTCTTGCGCAAAACGAAAGTCTCTGCCTACCGGCAAGGGTTGGACGGTTTTCCACTTTCGGCAGTTCTGGTTGTGACGGATGGAAGCGCGCGAATGCAAACTTTGGCCAGAAGGATTTCCAATCATGGCGAGCGGATTTGGTTTACGACTTTGGCTCAGGTGCGCACGGAAGGATTTCAGGCACGAATTTTCTACAGAAAATCGGAATCGAACAGCCCGAGTTCATTTGGGAAGCTCTCTTGCCAGAGTCTCCTGTCGACCGGAGAGGTTCTGGAGCGTAAGTGACTCAAGATCAGGAGCTTATAAGGAATGCCCGTCACCCTCTTCTAGAGACGGGGATGGCAGGGGAACGGCTTCCAAAAAACTATTCGATTGTTTTTTATGTTGTGGGAGGCGGGAGAAAGCATCAACTCCTATGGAACAACAACCACAAATTTTCAATCTCAAGCAGCGCGAGATGTTTGCTCGGCTGCTCGCACAGGCGAAAGAGCGGATTCAAGCAGAACTTGAAAGTGACTACTCCGTCGATTATCGGGTCGAAACTGAGGCGCTGCCAAAGCTTGCCGAAGAACACGGTGCTTCCGAAATGATTGCGAATGTGCGCGAACTCCACAAAGAGCTTGAGGAGGCAGAGACTGCGCTCCGCAAGCTCGGGTTTTCTTACGATGAGAAACGCATCGAGCTTCATCACGAAGCGCCCAAGGCTTTGAGGGAAGCATTGGAAGCTGCCAAACACTCGGCTCGACAGGCGCGCTACAAGGTCTTAAAGAAGTACGACCTGGCGATCCTGAGCGTCTGGGCATCGGAGGATGTTCAAGAGGCGAGGAAGATCGTGGAGGAACTTCTGTAAATTGTCATTGACCCGCCGCCCACAACGCCAAAAAGTCATGAGGATTTTATCGCACACCCGCCGGGCGCACGATCGTCCGGGATTAATCATTAATCCCCCAAATCGTATGGCTTGGCGACCATATGAAAACCTCATCGACGGGGAGCTCGATAACCGTCGGCCAGGGCAAGTCACTGGCTCGATGCGCTTCTATCGTCGGGGAAAGCGTCCGCTCAAGGTCAAGTCCGACCTGACGGGAGACTTCCACGAAGACGTCCGAGGCAAGGTCATCCAGCTCGCGAACCCCGAACCGTCTGATCGGAGTGAGACACTCCATCGGGATGGCACGTACATGGAAGGGTTCTCCGCAGTGCAGCGGGGGGAAGTCGGCGATATCACCGCAGGGCTGCCGCTTGGTCCCTGGACCGAAGAGCTGGCCCAAACACTCATCACGCAGAATGAGATGTATTGGGAACAGTCTGGTGTTCCGGAGGCCGAGCGCAGGCAGCGACGGCAGGAATTGTCCGACTCCTTCCGTGCTCATATTGCGGCAGAAGACCTCTTCTACCCGTATGTGCCCTATCCGTGCATCGAGTGGTACTCCGATGCCAACGGCCGAGTGGTTCTAGAGCTGGAGCCTTGGCAGATTGTGATTGTCGACATGGCGTCCGCCCGCAGCGAGAAGACCTTGGAGGATCTTTTCGAAGACGAACAGAGACGCTCCGAGGCCATGGCTCGTTTTATGGCCGGAATGGTGAGCGAGTTTTCCCGTCAGAGCCGCAATAAAGGCGGAGACGGCAACGTCTTCGGTGCGGTGGTGAATTAAGGTTTTCCGTCGGGGTTCGCGCCCCGGCGGGTGG
Organism: Acidobacteriota bacterium; assembly: GCA_016211085.1. Classification (GTDB taxonomy): domain Bacteria; phylum Acidobacteriota; class UBA6911; order RPQK01; family JACQSY01; genus JACQSY01. The sequence goes on from JACQSY010000005.1 coordinate 4,963, forward strand.
GCGGCCAGAAAAAAGGATGACCCAACATGGAATCCGAACTGATGACAATAGACCAGGCGGCGCGCTATCTTTCTATTGCCAAGCCGACACTCTATCACTGGGTATCGGACAGAAGGATTCCCTTTGTAAAAATGGGCCGACTCGTGCGGTTCCGGCGCTGCGACCTGGACCGTTTTATTCTCAAAAATCTTCGCGGCAGAAAGGAGATAGCCACTCTCTCATGAAGTCCCGGAACAACCGGGACTTTACCAAAGGGCCAGTCTGGGATGAGGAGATCGAGCGCTATCGGGTCGAGATCCTCTATCCGGATGGATCGCGGCTCCGAAAACGGTTCTGCCGTGAACGGGAAGCCAATCGTTTTTGGGCGACCGAACAGGCCAAGATCGACCAGGGGAGCTGGAATGAGACCCGGCCAAAAAATCTAAGGCTCGGGACCGCCCTCGATGAGTACCGGCAGTATTGCCAGATGCAACATCGATCATACGTGACCTACATGAAACGCCCGCTGGATTTCTGGGAGGAGAGGTTCGGCCGGGAAACGCTCGTGGCCAAGATCACCAAAGCTCACATCGAGCAGATCAAGCTGGAACTCGCTTCCAAACTGGATCGATCTACGGTCAACAAGTATCTCGCCGTGCTCAAGGCGTTCTTAAATTGGCTGATTCTTCAGGGGCAGTGTCACTCCAATCCGGTGAAGAAGATCAAGCTCTTTTCCACGAACAACGAGATCGTCCGATATCTGGATGCAGCCGACGAGTATCCAAAGCTTCTGGAAGAGGCTGCCAAGATCCGGTGGTACCTTCCCTATATGATCAAGTTGGCGGTCCACACCGGGCTGCGGAAACACAATTTGCTCCACCTGCAGTGGAATCAGTGCGATTTTAAAACGCGAACTATTCGAATCGCCCAAGACACGAAGAACCAGGAGCCCGTTGCCCTTCCGATGAACGACACCGTGATTCGGACGCTACAGGAGCTCAAAGAGAAAACCGGTGCGTACGAATACGTGTTTGCTCATCGAAAAGGTCGTGACCGCGGCCTGCCCATCCAGGATGTGAAAAACAGCTTTGCCAGTGCTTGTGAGAAGGCAGGTATTGAGAACTTCCGCTGGCACGACATGAGGCACACATTCGCGTCCTGGCTGGTGCCGCGGTGCAGAAGCTGCTAGGTCACAAGACCATCACCATGACGCTGCGGTACGCGCACCTAGGCCCAGACTACTTGGCCGACGAGGTAAAGGTCCTGGACAAATGACGGGACAATAGAGGGCAAAGTGCAGCGATTTGGCAAAAATTTGGCAAAGTCGAAAATCGGGGAGTTTTGAGGGGCTGTAAGTTATTGATTTATTGGCTCCTCAGGTAGGACTCGAACCTACAACCCTCCGGTTAACAGCCGGATGCTCTGCCATTGAGCTACTGAGGAGCAAGGCAGTGATGGAAAAAACTCTTTATAGCGAAAAAAGCGAGCCCGGGTCAAGGGCAAGAGGGGGAGGCGAAGTACGAATTTCGAAGCGCGAAGTAAGAATGACGAAGCTTGGAGTGATGACAGACGCACAAGACCATGTCAAAGGCCGTTGCGGCGGACGGTCTTTTTTGAAACGGCTGTGATCACCACGAGCTCTTATCGAAATTCGTACTTCGCACTTCGTACTTTCTCTACAGGTGCTCCAGAATAAAATCCGTCATGAGTGTGCGCAGGTGCTTGACGAGAAGCGGATCGGTCACGGCATGGCGCGAGCGTGGATACACCATCAGTTCGAATTTCTTCCCCGCCTTTTGCAGCTCATACACCCACTGCACGGAATTTTGAAAATGCACGTTGTCATCGGTCAGTCCGTGAATGAGCAGCAGCCGCCCCGCCAGGTTCCCCGCCGACTTTAAGAGCGAGCTTTTATCGTAGCCTGAAGGATTGTTCTGCAGCAGCCCCATGTAGCGCTCCGTGTAAATGCTGTCATACAGCCGCCAGTCGGTCACCGGAGCCCCCGCAATTCCCATGCGAAAGTCCGTGCTGTGCGTCAACGCATATCCCACCATGTAACCGCCAAAGCTCCAGCCCCAGATGCCGATCCTTTCCGCATCCACATAAGGCTGGGCCTTCAGCCAATTCACCCCGTCCTGCAAGTCATGGAACTCCAGCTCTCCAAAATTCCTGTAGACCGGCCACGCCGACTGAACTCCCTTGCCGCTGGCAATGCGGTTGTCACATATCCAAATCAAATACCCGCGCTGCGCCAGCATCTGGTGCCACAGCCCGGTGGTGCTTCCCCAGCTGTTACGCACCAGAGGAAGACGCGGTCCGCCGTAGTTGTAAATCAGCACCGGATACTTTTTAGCCGGATTAAAATCCGGGGGCTTCAAAAGCAACGCTTCCAGCAGGAACCCATCCCGGGCTTTGATCTGCAGAAACTCCGGCTTTGACAAGCGAAACTCCTCCAGCACCATTACTCGATTAGCATCAATCACACGGGCCTCGGATCCATCGGCGCGATGCATCCTCACTTGGAGCGGCGTAGTGACGTCGCTCCAAGTGTCAATGAACCACTTGAAATCCGGACTGAAGTTGGCCTGGTGAGTACCTGGCTTCTGCGTCAGGCGGATCAGCCCGGTTCCATCCATGCGAACCCGGAACACATCCACGCTGCCCGCGCTGCGCTCGTTGGCCGAGAAGTAGACCCACCCCTCATCCGGGTCTGCGCCAAAAAGCGACCGCACTTCCCAGGTGCCGCTGGTCAGGCGCCGGATCAACTTTCCCGACGGCGCATAATGGTAAATATGCCTCCAGCCGGACTGCTCTCCGGCCCACAAGAACGAACCATCCTTCAACCAGAAAATGCCGTCAACCGGCTCCACCCACGCCATGGAGGTTTCCCGGATCCACATTTGCGAAGTTCCGTTCCTGATATCGGCGGCGTTTAGCTCGAGCCAGGCCTGCTCCCGGTTCTGGACTTGGTACAGGACCTGGTTCGAATCCTTGGTCCAACCCACCCGAACCACCAGCGGCTGTGCTTCCCGGTAGCGGCCGAGATCAATCCATCGCGTGGAACCCCCAGAAGCCGAAACAAAGCCAAGCTTCACCTCCGGATTCGGATCACCCGGTTTGGGATAACGGGTTTGCTCCACCACTGGATTCACCGACATGTGATCCATTAGGGTGTAGGAGGGTACGCGGGATTCATCCAGCTGCAGGTAGGCGAGCAGGGTGGAGTCAGGACTCCACCAGTAGCCTTTAAAGTGTCCTCTCCCGTAAATCTCCTCCTGGTAAATCCAATCCAGGATTCCGTTGAGCAATGTAGCGCTTCCGTCCACGGTAATCTGCCGTTCACTGGGGCCTGCAAGATCCACCACGTAAATATTGTTGTCGCGCACAAAGCTCACCATCTTGCCATCGGGGCTGAACTCGGCTTCAAGCTCCTCCTGAGGCGAGTTCGTCAAGCGAAGTGCGCGGTGGGAATTGATGTTGTAATAAAAAAGATCCCGAGCGTAACTGATCAGCAGACTTTCTTTCCCGTCGTACTGAAAAACTCCCTCGGAGGCCAGGTTGAGCGCTTCTTTCGAACTGAATCCGGGCAGGGCAAGAAATGCTGACTGGAGCCGCTCCATGCTGAACAAAAGCTGTTGTCTTCCCGTTACGGCGTGGACCTTAAGCCACGAGGTCAGATTTTCTCCGGGATTCTTTTTTCGCTGGATGTAGTGCGTACTGTCGGCGAGCCAACGAAGACCGGAAGGCGCAGAGCCTTCAAAATTAGTTTTTCGGTCGGGATCGTAGAGGTCATCAATGGTCAGAAGCCGCTTTTGGGTGAAAACGGGCTGACACAGTGAGCAGGCAACGGCCAGCCAAACGAGGATGTGTTTCATATCATCTTGATCTTCAAGCAGAATCTCGTCACTTTACGACCAGTACCGGGCTGCTGCCCTCGCGGCCGATCTTGATAGGAGTGCTTCCCAGAAAAAATTGCAAAAGGCTGGGACGTTTACTCACCCCCAGTGTGACGATGTGGTGTGACTGGGCTTCCCGGAGTATGGTTCGGGCTACGGGTCCCCGGCGAATCCGAATTTCACAATCGATATTGAAGTGCTTCAACAGCCGGCAGGTCCGTTCCGCCGATTCCATGGCCGCATGCTCCTCCCACGGATAGCCATAAATTGACAGGACATCCACCTTCATCAGGAGCTGGCAAGCCAGTCCGAGACAAAATTCCTCGGCGCGGCGTGCCGCCCGCGAATCATCCATACACAAGAGGAAGCGGTAATCAGCCGGCAAAGGATTTTTTACAATTAAAACCGAATTTTCAAGGTAGTGGATGATTTGGTGCACCAGACGTCCTCCGTCTCCGCTGGCGCCGACCAGCACCAGATCAAAAGGGACATCCAGAGTTTCCTGGATGATGTTGCCAACAATATCGCCCTCGCGAATCCGAATCCGCACATGTTCGCCGGCGGCACCGTAAAGATGATACTCATAAGCTCCACGGATGCCTGCTTTGGGTGCGTGGCGCACATCCACACTACCTTCGACCATTCTGAGGAAATTTTCTTCAGAAAGAATTTGTTCCAAGCCTTTCAAGAGCCGCGATTCCTCTGTCTCAACGTGCCATTGTTCAAGCTTCTCCTGGGAAATGCGAATCTCTTCCTTGAAAAGATAAGAAACGCTGGGACGGACGTACAGAACCGAGACATCCGCGCGCAGACGAGAGGCCATGCGCATGCCGAAGCTCAGGGTTCCGCGAGAATACTGTTCTCCACCAACGCAAATTAGAAAATGCATCTAAATAAACCGTAACAAAGGCGGCCACAAAAAGCGTGCAAACAGGAGAATGGCCACCAGCGAAACCAGCGCCAGCCTGAATCCAACGCGACGGTACTCGTGGGATTGGACCATACCGCTTCCGTGCACGATAGAGCACGCCGAGGAACTCATGGGAGTGAAATTGGCGCAGCTGGCACCGGCCACCAGAACCAGACCGAGAATGACGGGACTCGAGCCGCTCAACTCTGCCTGCCGGAGCACGATGGGCCCTAAGAGTGCGATTCCTGCACCGGTTCCAATCACGCTTCCAAAAAACATGCTGAGGAGACTGATAAAGATCAGCAGGGGAAAACCGCCGTGAATATTCAACAATCTCAATAGAAATTGAATGTTGCCCGCCAGCCAATCGGCCGCCCCGCTCAGGTCCATCCACAGCCCAATGGAAATGATAGACGAATAGAGCAGAATCAAGCCCCAATTAAGGTCCTGATTAATATCTTCCCAGCGCAGCACTCCCCCCATGATGCACAGTACCACTCCCAAAAGCGCGATCGGACCCAAGCCTAACACCTTGCTGAAAAAAATCCACAGCACCAGCGTGATCAGAATGACCGTGATCACAATCCAATCCTCTGGTCTTAGGCGCCGCTGGGGTATGATTTCGCGCCTCAGCGCGACATACACACTGGCCAGGTTTCCAGAGTGGTGAGGGTAAATTCGCCGGAGGACCAGATACAGAAGCGGCACCTGCACGAGCGCCAGCGGGTACATGAACAGGACCCAGTCGAGGTAACCCACGCGAAAGTGAAACATTCTTTCCCAATAGCTGATCATTACTGCGTTGCGCGCTCCGGCAGAAGGTGTAGCGATAGCCGCAACAGCACAGCCGTAGGCAATCGCCATAAGCAGGAGTCCGCGAAAAGGGCTCGCATCCACCTCGTCCCGGCTGGAGCCTATTAACACCATGGCCACCGGCAGCATGATCGCCGCCACGGAATGTTCTCCCATTACAGAAGCCATAAGAGCTGAAGCGCCGAGGACGGTGAACACGGTCCATGGGATATTGGTACGGGTCAGCCGCAAGATAAAATACAAAATTCTACGATCCAGATGCTGTTTGACCACCGCCAGCGCCAGCATCATTGAGCCCCCGATGAAGATCACCGAGTCACTTGCGAACGACTGGGCTACTTGCGACGGCGAGGCCACCCCCAACAGAACCTCCAGTACCACGATGAGCAAGGCCACCACCGGAAGCGGCACCGGCTCGAAAATGGAGAGCAAAATGGTCATGAGGACAATTCCCAGGACCGATTTTGCCTGTGAGGTCAAGGTTTCGGGAGTCGGAAGGAGGTGGACCACCAGCGCCACCAGCAGTGCAAAAAACAGCCAGCGCCGATATTCGACCTGATAGAGAAGGTATTTGAACACTTGGTTTTATTGTTACAGGTGAACTGGCGGGAGACAAGCCGATAGGGATTAAAAAACGGCAGGCCAGCGGCTGAGGGCCAGATTGGGCCAAAATGGGGGCTTGTGTGAGGGGCACCCACCGTCCAGTGAGGGGACCCAATCCTAGCCCCGAGTCGCTGGCTGCTCAAAAAAACTGCAAATTCGCAACGCCGATCGGCGCGTTGATCGGCGATCAGTTGCAGCAGGGAGGCGGAACCGGGGCACCCGGGTCACAGCATGCTGCCGTGGCTTCGCTGGAAACCTGGTCGGCCTTGCTGGTCCCAAAATCACTGACTGCAACAGCCGTGAAAAACGCCACCAAAAAACTGCTCAGCAAAAAGAAACGAATCATGTTTGAATATCCCCTTTCAACAATCACTTTAAAGGGTTTTTCAATGCACGTGGAAAAATCTTGGTGACGCCAAGACTTTCGAATAGAATTAATGACCTGTGGGGGGCACCATGGACAACACGATCGAAGATCGCATGAATGAGTTTATCCGCAGAAAGCTGCGGGCTATCCGTAAGGAAAAAAAGCTTTCCATACGGCAGGTGGCAGTTCTCAGCGACATTCCGGAAAGCTCCTATTCCTGCCTGGAACTGGGCTACCATCGGCTCACGCTTAGCAATCTTTACAAGATCGTCACCGCTCTCGGCGTTTCCGTTACTGATGTCTGGCCTTATGAAATCGAGCAGGTGCGGCCGGCTGCCTCAACCCTCCCGCTGGTCGACCCGAACACGGTGAGCTACTTCCGATTCAGGGAGCTATTTACTCTGACCGACGCGCGGGCCGGCGCTCTGGTAAGACGAGAAAAGAAAGACAGTCAAATCCTATATGCCTTCAACTTGAAGGAAGCGGAGAAAAAAGCTCTGCAAAGCTGGCAATTGGCCCCGTTATCACAGGGCTGGCGAGTTTACAAGAAGAGTGCGGGTGACTTGGAAATTTACTGCTGTCTAAAAGAAGCCTTTATGGAGGATTATCTGAAAAAGCTCCTTACCATCTATATGGATTTGTGGCTGGCGACCTTTTTGGCCCACCCAGTCTAAGTACCGGCCTTTTTCACCATCAGCAACTCAATACCTACCAGCACACGCAGGTCGTCAACACTTGAGTAGAATTTGTTCTTAAGAATCATCACGCCGTAAAAGAACCTGAACAAACAATAGTAAAAGGACGCTTGGAAACCTAAACCCAGCGCAGCCAGCTCGTCCATGTCCTGCTTTAAAGTCCCTGCATAACTCAGGAACAAATGATCGCGATACTTCTTGTTGTTTTGTGAGAGATATTTGTAGTCAGGACTCTCCAAAATGCGCAAGACGTGCAGCAGGTACAAATTTTTCTGTCTTAGAAAATTCAGGTCTACGTGCTGCGGTTCTATTCGGTTTAAAAAATTCAGCAGCAGCAACAACAATAACAGCAATGCCGACGCGAAGATGATTAGAATTGGAATCATCGCACGGACCTCGCAGCGCGCCTGAAATTCGCTTCAATTGCTGCCAGCTCATCCACGATTTCAGGCTGAATAGCACGAGGCAAGTCGAGTCGATCCATGTACCAGACGTACATCGCGAACGGAATGACTCCCATTGCCTGAAGCAACAAAGCAAAATACTCGTGGGGAACGTAGTGAAATAATCGCAGACCGTAGTTACAGGCCTGAAGGCTGATCATCAGCGACAACCCATACAAAATTCCCGAAAAGTTACGCCCCAGGTAAATCCTTCGGTTCTTGTGAAGCTGGAGATGGATCAACAGGCAAAACAAGACCTGAAAATAAAGCGCGATGGTATTGAAAACCAAATACACTTCGCGTTCGTGCTGGGCAGCCGAATACCAGCTCATCAGTCCGGTAAATCCCAGGAGAAAGAACCAATGCAGGCGGTCCGAAGAAGATTTAACCTGATAGTAAATCTCGGTCAACAGGAGAATTTGGGCTAACGGCGTCACAAATCCCGAGGTGTAATAAAAATGGTAGTAAACAGGTGAGCTATAACCGAAGTAAAAAAGAACCCCCCAGCGAGCAAGGTCACGAACCAGACACCACAGCAAAAAACCGTAAAAGAAGGGAAAATGCCCTAAAAGGTCGCGCCGCCGGCCGACAGCCAGCAAGTAAACGTAGATGGCAAGCGAGGTAATGCTGATAAGGTACTGGGAGAGCGTGAGCTTCATTTTGTGTCTGATTATCTCACGGTTTTAAAGGACTTTTTCGATTTTTTTAGAAGCCCCGATCCACCTCGCCGGCAACGGCTTTTTTTACCCTGATTTCTTTTCCTTTGCTCTTTTCTTTCCGGGAGCTTTTTCAGGTGTCTGTTTCTTTTGGGTTTTTTGAGAGGAAGACTTCTTGACTGGGGTTTTCGCCTTTTTCTCCTGCTTTGCTTTTTCTCCTTTTTTCCCGGTCTTGGGTTGATACTCACTCCCCAAAAGCTGGATCATGGCGATTTCAGCACTGTCGCCGCGGCGGTAACCGAGCCGGATGATGCGGGTATAACCGCCATTGCGATCGGAAAAACGAGGCGCCAGGGTTTCGAACAGCTTGCGAACCACCTCTTTTTTTCGGATGGTGGCCAGGGCACGTCGGCGGGCGTGCAGCGTTTCGCGCTTGCCCAAAGTAATCATTTTCTCGGCCAGCGGCCTGAGCTCCTTTGCTTTGGGAACCGTAGTAACAATAGACTCTTTGTCGAGGAGTTCTGTAACCAGGTTGCGCAGCAGCGCCAGGCGATGGCTTGTGGTTCTCCCGAGCTTCCTTTGGCCCCAGCGATGTCTCATGAAATCACCTCTTCAACAGCAAGGTTGGGGGGGGTGGTTTCCCCTTATCCTTCTACCGCCTGCCTAACCGGCCGGCCCTTCTCATCCAATTTCATTCCGAAGGAAAGCCCCATTTCGCTTAGAATCTCTTTAATCTCGTTAAGCGACTTGCGGCCAAAATTCTTGGTCTTGAGCATCTCTCCTTCAGTCTTGGTCACCAGTTCACCGATGGTGCGAATATTGGCGTTTTTCAGGCAATTATAAGAGCGGACTGAGAGCTCCAACTCCTCAACCAACTTGTTCAGATTCTCGTTGATGGTGGCCAGATCGCCCTCTTCCTCCTGCTCCCCGGTCTCTGCCTCTTCCTCAAAATTAATAAAGATGTACATGTGATCCTTCAGGATTTTTGAAGCCTGGGCGACGGCGTCCTGAGGACGCACACAGCCGTTGGTCCACACGTCCAGATTGAGACGATCGTAGTCCGTAGCCTGACCCAGACGCGCCGCTTCAACATAAAAGTTGACTTTCTTCACGGGAGAGTGAACCGAGTCGATGGGAATGTATCCGACGGCAAGATCCTCATCGAAGTTCTCGTCAGCGGGAACGTACCCACGGCCGAGTTTGACCCGCAACTCAATCTTCAGGCTGGCGCCTTCCCCCACGGTGGCGATAGGCAGGTCCGGATTCAGAATTTCCACGTCAGGATCCGGTTTGATGTCTCCGGACTTCAGAAGACCGTGCTCTTTCGATTCGAGATAAAGGGTCTTGGGGTGGTCCACGTTGAGCTTGATGGGGATTTGCTTGATGTTCATGACGATGTCGGTCACGTCCTCACGAACACCGGGGATCGATGAGAACTCATGTAGAATACCCTCGATCTTGACTGCCGTGACGGCGGCTCCCTCAATAGAGGAAAGCAAGATACGGCGCAACGCATTACCGATGGTGGTTCCGAACCCTCTCTCAAATGGCTGGGCATAAAAATGCCCGAACACCGGTGTGAGGGTTTCCATATCGGTGGCAAGTCTTTTCGGTTTTTGAAAAGCCTTCATTGAGTTTTGTCTCCGTTTTTAAGCAAAGATAATGCAGACCCAAAGCCGGGCGTACGGCTCGGATCAAACTTATTTTGAATAAAGTTCGACGATGAGCGACTCCTCGATGGGGAGCTGGATTTCGTCGCGTCGGGGGATTTCCAGAAAGGTTCCCTTGAAATTATCTCGATCCAGGCTCAACCATGCGGGCACTCCCCGGCCCGTTACCTCTTCCAGCGAGGCCAAAATGAAGGCATTCTTCTGGCTCTTGGGACGAATGGAGATTTCGTCTCCCTTTTTCAACAAATAAGAGGGAATGTCGACCTTTTGGCCATTGACCAGCAAGTGGCCATGGCAGACCAGTTGTCGTGCCTGTTTTCGAGATGACGCGAAACCCAGCCGGTAGACGGTATTGTCGAGTCGCCGCTCCAGGAACTGCAGCAACAGCTCGCCCGTAATACCTTTCATGCGGGCGGCACGTTCAAAATACCGGTGGAACTGGTCTTCCAGGATTCCGTATATTCGCTTGACCTTTTGCTTCTCGCGAAGCTGCAGTCCGTAACCGATGGTTTTACTGCGCAGATTCCTGCCATGCTCGCCGGGAACGAAATTTCTTTTCTCGATGGCGCATTTGTCGGTGTAGCAGCGCTGACCCTTGAGAAACAATTTCATGCCTTCACGCCGGCACAATCTGCAAACAGGACCTGTATAACGAGCCAATGTTCTCCTCCTGCCTAAATGCTTACACTCGGCGCCGCTTCGGCGGGCGGCAACCGTTATGGGGAATAGGGGTGACGTCGGTGATGGAACGGACTTCCAGCCCGGCCGACTGCAAGGAACGAATGGCGGATTCACGCCCTGCGCCGGGGCCCTTCACACGTACATCACAGAATTTCATTCCAAACTGATCCCGAGCCGCTGCCGCGGCGGTTTGCGCCGCCTGGGAGGCTGCGAAAGGCGTCCCCTTGCGGCTCCCCTTAAAACCCTGCGCTCCAGCGCTCGAGGCAGTCAAAACGTTTCCTTCCAAATCGGTGATGCTGATCTGTGTATTGTTAAAGGTCGCCTGAATGTGGACGATTCCCTGCACCACCGTACGGCGCTCCTTCTTTTTGCCCGCTTTTTTCTTTGCAGTCTTCTTTGCAGTCTTTGCCATAGGCCATCAAATCCTTATCTGGTCGTGGTTTTCTTTTTCTTGATGCCACCCCTGCGCGGACCCTTACGGGTACGGGCGTTGGTGTGAGTCCTTTGGCCCCGGACCGGCAAGCCCCGACGGTGGCGCAGCCCACGATAACACCCAATATCCATCAGTCGTTTAATGGCAAGCTGCATCTCCTTGCGCAGGTCCCCCTCGATGCCCCCTTCCTCCTGAATGATGTCGCGAATCTTGGTAGCCTCTTCTTCCGTAAGGTCCTTCACCTTCCGGTTCGGATCCACTCCTGCTTGGTTTAGAATCCGCGTTGATCGAGACCGACCGATTCCGTAAATGTACGTGAGCCCTATCTGCACCCTCTTGTTATCCGGGATATTGACCCCCGCTATACGTGCCATAAGATTACCTACCCTTGCCGCTGCTTATGCTTAGGATTGGAGCAGATGACTCGCACCACACCCTTGCGGCGGATGATCTTACACTTATCACAAATTTTCTTGACTGCTGCTCGAACCTTCATGATGACTGCTTAAGTTCCCTCGTCGCCGGACTATTTGTACCGGTAAACAATACGCCCGCGGGTCAAATCGTAGGGCGAAAGCTCTACCTTGATTTTGTCTCCCGGCAATATGCGGATAAAATTCTTGCGCATCTTGCCAGAAATATGGGCCAGCACCTGATGCTTATTCTCCAGTTCCACTCGAAACATGGCATTAGGCAGAGTTTCGATCACCGTCCCTACGACTTCAATCGGTTCTTCCTTTGCCATACGTGTTCTTACTGTGGTCCTCCTACCTACCTTTAATGGTCCAGCAAGCTTAAAATCCAGGGGCCATTTTCGGTGACCGCAACTGAATGTTCAAAATGAGCGCTGTAACCGCCGTCCGCAGTAATCACCGTCCATTGGTCTTCCAGGACTTTTACTTCTGAGCCCCGGGTATTCACCATCGGCTCAATCGCCAGCACCATTCCCTCAACCAGGCGCGGACCGCGTCCGGGCACCCCGTAGTTAGGAACCTGGGGCTCTTCATGGAGGGCTTTACCTATACCGTGGCCCACAAACTCGCGCACCACAGAAAAACCGTGACTCTCAACGTGCTTTTGAATGCTTGCCGAGATGTCGGAGACTCGATTCCCGATTCTCACCTGCTCGATTCCCAGGTACAGACTTTCTTCCGTAACTTTCAACAGCTTGTGAAGCTCGTCCGAAATCTCACCCACGGGAAAGGTCCACGCTGAGTCTCCATAAAAGCCCTTGTAATAGACTCCCAGGTCCAACCCCAGAACGTCTCCTGCCTGCAGCCGCCGCTGGTTAGGAATACCATGCACGATCTGGTCATTGACCGAGGCACACAACGTTGCCGGATAGCCGCGATAGCCCTTAAAGGCAGGTTTCCCCCCGGCCTTTAAGATCAGCTCCTCCGCGCACGAATCCAGCTGCGACGTTGTCACTCCGGGTTCAATCATTTTTCTCAAACGCTCAAGTACCGTAGCAACGATGAGATTGGCCTCTCTCATCTTTTCCAGTTCCATTTTGCTTTTGCAAACGATCATCAAAAAAAGGACACAGGTCTCCCACTTGCTCCCTCCAATCTAAGGGTGTGGGGAGGCCTGGTCACAAGCCTGATTAGTCACGATCCGGTACAAATCACCAAAAACGGAGTCGATCTCACGGCTTCCATCCAGCGAGGAGTAGGCCTCCTGTTGCTGGTAGTATCGGATCACCGGCTCGGTTTGGTTCCGGTAGACTCTGAGACGTTCCCGGACCACCTCATCGCGGTCGTCCGGACGCTGAATCAAGGGAGATCCGCACTGATCACAAATCCCCTCTCTCCCGGGAGGAGAAAAAAATACATTATAAATTCTACCACAGCCGGAACACGATCGCCTTCCGGTCAAACGCTTGACGAGCTGCTCCTCCTCGACCTCGATGTTGACCGCGCATATCTTTTTATTCCCCAGAACCTGGTCTAGGTAATCCGCCTGGTTCACCGTCCGGGGAAAACCATCCAGAATCACTCCGCGGCTCTGCTGGCGGGAGAGACTCTCCTGGACTACCTGTGACATGAGCTGGTCTGGAACCAATTCGCCAGCCGCCATAATCTGGCCGACTTTCTTGCCCAGTTCTGTGTCTCGACGGACCGCGTCGCGCAAGATGTCCCCCGTGGAGACGTGCGCATAGTCCAGCTTATTTGCCAGGCGCTTGGCCTGCGTTCCTTTTCCGGCCCCGGGAGGACCCAGCAGTACAATAACTCGACAGCTCATAGCCAGAGTGAAGAGCCCACTAGTAAACAAGACACGAAATTATGGACGGCCTTCCTATCGCCTGCCCCGGATGCGCCCTTTCTTAAGAAATCCTTCGTAATGGCGCATGATCAGCTGGGATTCAATCTGCTGGACCGTATCCATGGCAACCCCGACCACGATCAAAAGCGATGTTCCTCCGAAATAAAAAGACAGACCCAGGCCGGTCGTAATGAAATCGAGGTCATAGTTGTTAAGGAAGTTATCCAGAGCCTGTCCGATTCCGGGGATGGGCTGGACCTTGAAACCGGTGATCAGGAACTCGGGCAGCAAGGCGACGAGCACCAGATAGACGGCTCCAGCCGCCGTCAGTCGGCTTAGAACCCGGTCGATATGCTCCGCAGTACGTTTTCCAGGACGAATGCCCGGGATGAAGCCGCCATACTTACGAATGTTATCGGCCACTTCATCCGGATTAAAGATGATGCTGACATAGAAAAAGCAGAAGAAGAAGATGCCGCCGATATAAAACACGTTGTAGAGGGGATAGCCCTGTTGCAGCTGTTGTGCCAACCCCTGCATCCAGTCTACATTGGGAAACACCAATCCGAGTGTTGAAGGAAAAGCAACGATGGACGCCGCAAAGATTACCGGAATGACGCCGCCGGAATTGATCCGCAAGGGAAGGTGCGTCGACTGCCCGCCATACATTTTGCGTCCCACGACTCTCTTGGCGTACTGGATGGGGATCCGCCGCTGTCCTCGTTCCACAAAAACGATTGCCGCCACCACCAGCACCATCATGATGACCAGCGCAAGGATGGTAAAGACGCTGCGTTCACCGCGGATCCAGTCTTGCCAAAGCGAAACGGTAGCGGGAGGCAAACCCACCACGATACCGGCAAAGATGATGAGCGAAATGCCGTTGCCGATGCCTCGCTCGGATATCTGCTCGCCCACCCACATGACAAACGCCGTACCGGTAGTGAGCGTGAGCATGGTCATGACACGAAAACCCCATCCCGGGCTGGGAACGATGGGGGGAGTGGAAACGGTTCGTTCCAGAGCCACTGCAGTCGCAAAACCCTGGAAGAGACTGAGCGCTACCGTGAGGTAGCGAGTATATTGAGTGATCTTCTTTCTTCCCAGCTCTCCTTCTTTGGAAAGTCTTTCCAGGTACGGCCAAACGACGGTAAGCAATTGCAGGATGATGGAGGCGGTAATGTAAGGAGTGATTCCCAGTGCAAACACCGATAGCCGGCTCAGGTTACCTCCGGAAAAGATATCCAGAAATCCAAAAATAGTTCCGGATTGCTGATTAAAAAATTGTTGAAGGGCTGCGCTGTCGACGCCCGGAGTGGGGATCCAGCTGCCGACGCGATAGACGGCCAGGAACGAGAGCATGAAGAGGATGCGGCGACGCAGTTCGGGAATGTGGAAAATGTTGCGCACACTCCCCAACATGGGGGTAAAGTCTGCCATCAGCCGATAACCTCAACACTACCGCCGGCACGCTCGATTTTTTGACGAGCCGACTGACTGAAATGATGCGCTCGCACCGTTAGTTTCTTATCCAGCTCTCCGCCTCCCAGAATTCGCACCCCATCTTTAGATTTCCGAACCAGGCGTTTTTCCAGCAGGAGTTCAGGGGAAATGGTGGTGCCATCTTCAAAATGGTTCAGGTCTCCGACGTTTAAGATGGCGTGCTCTTTGGCAAAGATATTTTTGAAACCGCGTTTGGGCACACGGCGATACAAAGGCATTTGGCCGCCCTCAAATCCGCTTCTCTGCGAAAAGCCGGAGCGCGATTTTTGCCCCTTCTCCCCTCGGGTGGCGGTCTTGCCGTGCCCGGACCCAGGTCCGCGCCCTACGCGTTTCGGCTTTTTGTTGGTCCCCTTGGAAGGGCGCAACCCGTGCAAGTTCAAACTCACGATGTCTCTCCCTTGACCACTTTAACCAGGTGGGGAATGGTGGCGATCATTCCGCGAATCTGCGGCGTGTCATCTCTTACCACCACCTGTTTCAACTTTCTCAGACCCAGTCCCCGCAGAACTCGTTTGTGGTGCTCGCTGCAGCCGATGGCACTGCGAACATATTGAATGTGAATCTTCTCTTTCTTCATGAAAGCTCTTCGATGCTGATTCCGCGGACGCGAGCCACCTGCTGGCGGCTGCGCAGTTTGCTCAGGCCGGAAAAGGCTGCCTTGATCACGTTGTGAGGGTTGGCGGAACCAATCGACTTGGTAACCACGTCCTTAATGCCTGCCGATTCCATGACGGCTCGCACGGGGCCGCCGGCAATAATCCCGGTCCCCTCTTTGGCAGGTTTCAAAACCACCATACCGGAGCCGAAACGCCCCAGGACGTTATGGGGGATAGTGGAACCGCTCAGCGGGATTTCAATCATGCTCTTCTTGGCCTTTTCAATCCCCTTGCGTATCGCCTGAGGCACTTCCTTGGCTTTGCCCAGACCGTAGCCCACGCGCCCTTTTTGATCTCCTACGACAACCAGGGCGCTGAAACTCAGGTTTTTCCCACCTTTGACTACTTTGGTGACACGGTTGATCGCCACCACATGGTCTTTAAACTCAATCTCGTTGGTTTCGACGTTTGCCATATTTTTTGCCAGTATCTAAAACTTCAAACCCGCCTCGCGTGCCGATTCGGCCAGGGCCTTTATTCTGCCATGGTAGGCATATCCACCCCGGTCAAACACCACCTGTTCAATCCCTTTTTCACGGGCCCTGTCGGCGATGGCTTTGCCGACTTGCCGGGCGGCTGCAATGTTGCCTCCCTTGGGACTGCGGCCTTCCTGCAGCTTCAGCGTCGAAGCGGCGGCCAGAGTATGACCCGACAGATCGTCCACCACCTGAACGTAAATGTGTTTCAAGCTACGGAACACGCACAAGCGTGGCTTTTGGGCCGTCCCCATCAGGCGGTGGCGGATACGCCGGTGAATTTTTCTGCGTCGCTCGTCCTTGCTGGTCTGTATACGCATGCCTGAAGCCTAAGCTCCCTTCTTGCCTTCCTTCAGTTTGATCACCTCATTCGAGTAACGGATTCCCTTCCCCTTATATGAGTCAGGTGTGCGCAGCGAGCGAATATCCGCCGCGATTTGTCCTACGCGGTACTTGTCGATGCCGGTGATGACGACGGTGGCGGCATAATTCTGTATGACACGTGCGACGCGCTCCACCTTTATGGTGATTCCCTGAGGAACAGGAAACTCAATGGGGTGGGAATAACCCAGGCTAAGGTTCAGATATTTACCTTTCAATTCGGCTTTGTAACCAATGCCGACAATATCCAGTTCCTTTTGAAAACCCTGGGTGACGCCATGGATGGCATTGGCCAAAAGGGACCGTGTCAGGCCGTGCAGTGCCCGCTCATTTTTCTCGTCGCTTTGACGTTTGGTGACCAGATTTTCATCCTCCACCTCGGCAGAGATACCCGGAGGCAGTGGGTGTTCCAGTTTTCCTTTGGGACCTTCCACCAGGACGCGACCGTTATGAATTGAGACTTTCACTCCAGCCGGTATTTTTATCGGCTTTCGTCCAACACGAGACATTTAAAATTCCCTCTTAGCGGGCGCTACGCAAGCGCTGACTGACTTAATAAACCTCGCACAAAATTTCGCCCCCCACCCCGAGTTGCCGCGCCTTTTTATCGCTGATCACTCCTTTGGAGGTGGAGAGAATGGCGGTGCCAATTCCCGAGAGCACGACCGGGATCTCGTCCTTGCCAGCGTAAATGCGCCGGCCCGGCTTGCTAACTCTCGCCACATGCTGGATGAGTGGTTCGCGACCTGGTCCGTACTTGAGCAGGACCGTCAAGACAGAAAACGGTTCTTTCTTTTCCGTCTTAAAACTAGCGATATACCCTTCCTCCTGCAAGATTCTGAGGATCTGCTCTTTGAGTCTCGAATAGGCAACTTGTACAGCCTCACGACGCGCCAATTGGGCATTTCGAATTCGCGTAAGCAGGTCCGCTATTGGATCATTCATTGACATGACTTGTTCCCGTTTCCTTCCAAGCCGGCTTTACGCTCCAACTCACCAACTGGCTTTAATCACTCCCGGGACTTCGCCTTGAAGCGACAGTTGGCGAAAACAAATCCGGCAGAGCTCGAATTTTCGCAGATAACCGCGCGGCCTCCCACAGCGTCTGCAGCGACTGTACTTCCGTGTTGAAAACTTGGGGGTGCGCTGTTGTTTTACGATTAACGATTTTTTTGCCATTTCTTACCTATTTCCTCAGGCGGTGGCCTGCGCAGCCGCAACACGGCGCTCTTCCCTTTTCACAAAAGGCATCCCTAGCTCTGCGAGCAGGTAGCGGGTCTCTTCATCCGTTTTGGCGGTGGTAACGATGCTGACGTTCATCCCGTGGATACGTTCAGTTTTTCCAATATCGATTTCGGGAAAGATGAGCTGGTCTTTGAGGCCAATGGTGTAATTGCCCCGGCCATCGAAAGCACGAGGCGAGACCCCGCGAAAATCTCGGACCCGGGGAAGCGCCAGGTTTAACAAACGGTCCAGGAACTCATACATCCGGTCTCCGCGCAGCGTAACCATGGCCCCAATCGGCATTCCTTTGCGCAGCTTAAAGGCGGCAATGGCTTTCTTGGCCCGGGTAATGATCGGCTTTTGGCCGGTGATTGCAGCCAATTCATCGGCGGCGGCATCCAAAAGCTTGGCATTTTGGATGGCTTCGCCGAGTCCAATGTTGATCACCACTTTTTCGACTCGAGGAACCGCCATGATGTTTTTGTACTTGAACTGCCTCATCATGCTCGGTACGACTTCTTTTTTATATTTTTCCTTAAGCCTGGGTACCACTTGCGTCCTCACTTGTCGATCGTGCCACCGCACTTCTTGCACGTACGAACTTTCTTTCCGTCCGAGAGGATCTGAAATCCCACGCGGGCAGGTTTGCCACATTCCCGGCAGATCACCTGGAGATTGGAGAGAGGGATGGGGGCCTCCCGTTCCACCACGCCGCCTTTAATATTGCGCTGGGGATTGGCGCGCGTGTGCCGACGCAAGAAATTAATATTCTCCACCACGGCGCGTCCCTTGTCGGGAAAAACGCGCAAGACCTTCCCCGTCTTGCCGCGGTCTCTGCCGGCACGAATGACTACCTGATCGTCTTTCTTTATATGCAACATACCTGGCTTTATAGAACCTCCGGAGCCAGAGAAACAATCTTCATAAACTGTTTTTCGCGAAGCTCCCGGGCCACCGGCCCGAAAACACGGGTTCCGATCGGTTCATTTTGGTTGTTGATGAGGACCGCAGCATTTTCGTCAAAGCGGATGTAGGAGCCGTCGCGGCGACGGGTCTCCTTGCACATGCGTACCACCACGGCTTTGACGACCTCCCCTTTTTTAACCGTTCCGTCGGGAGACGCCTCTTTTACGGATGCGGTAATCACGTCACCCAGACCCGCTCCTTTGCCCGTGTCGCCGCCGATTGGTAAAATGCAAGCTATTTTCCGCGCCCCGGAATTATCTGCCACGTTGAGAATGGTCCGCATCTGGATCATGACGTTTATTCTTGCGCTCTTTCCAAGATTTCCTTGACAATCCAGCGTTTGCGCTTGCTGAGCGGCCGCGTTTCTTCGATCAGCACCTTGTCACCCACCTTGCAGCTGTTTTGCTCATCATGGGCCATAAACTTGCTGGTGCGCCGTACTGTCTTTCCGTACATGGGATGGCGGACCAGCCGGTCGACCGCGACCACGATTGATTTTTGCATGGCGTTGGAAACGACATGTCCCACTTTGGTATTTCTTTTCTTCTGAGTTTCTGCCTGCATTGGTGGTAACGCCGACGCGCCGTTACTCGGCTGCAGCCGCCCTCGCCTTTTGTGTCAAAATGGTTTTTACGCGAGCGAGCTCTTTGCGAACTCCTCGAATCTTGTGCGGACCTTCCAGCTGTCCGGTCGACTTTTGAAAGCGAAGCCGGAAGAGCTGTTCCGAAAGCTTGCGCGCCTCCTCTTCCAGTTCCGCCGTGCTCATATCACGAAGCTTCACTACCGCTTTCATACTTCCATCCGTGTTACAAACTTGGTCTTAATGGGCAGTTTATGCGAAGCCAGCCGCATGGCTTCACGGGCGATGTCTGCAGGCAGCCCCTCCATCTCATAGAGGATGCGTCCGGGACGAATCACCGCGACCCACCCTTCAGGAGCGCCTTTGCCTTTGCCCATACGGGTTTCGGCAGGTTTTTTGGTCACCGGCTTGTCCGGAAAGATACGAATCCAAATCTTGCCGCCCCGCTTCACGTAGCGAGTCATTGCAATGCGCGCCGCTTCAATCTGCCGGTCCGTGATCCAGCCAGGTTCCAGCGCCTTGATCCCGAACTCTCCAAAGGCCACCTTATTGCCTTTGGTGGCGTTGCCTTTCATGCGGCCGCGCTGTTGTTTTCTATATTTCACCTTTTTCGGCATCAACATAACGGAAACTCCCTAACGCTTTTGCTGAGGCGCTTCAGGCTCGTAAATATCCCCTTTATAGATCCACACCTTTACTCCGATGGCTCCATAGGTCGTAAACGCCTCCGCAAACCCGTAGTCGATATCGGCTCGCAGGGTGTGTAGTGGAAGCCGCCCGTAGAGATACCATTCGGCGCGAGCAATTTCAGCTCCGTTCAAGCGTCCAGCGCAGCGTACGCGAATACCTTGTGCTCCGAAACGCAGGCTGGTATCCACAGCCCGGCGCATGGCCCGCCGGAAAGCTACACGTTTCACCAGTTGCTGGGAGATCGATTCCGCCACCAACTGCGCATCCAGTTCCGGCTTGTGAACCTCCTGGATATTGATGAACACTTCACGTCCCGTGGCAGCCTGCAGATCGTTTCTTAATTTATCGATCTCACTTCCTTTGCGACCGATGATGATACCCGGACGGGAAGTGTGAATGATGATGGTCAGCTTGTTGGCTGCTCGCTCGATCTCGATATGGGAAATGCCGGCGTGTGAAAAGCGCGTCTTCAGGCTTTTTTTGATTTCGAGATCTTCATGGAGCAGCTTGCCGTATTCTTTCTTTGCAAACCACCGCGACTTCCAGGTTCGGTTGTAACCCAGCCGGAACCCATAAGGATGAACTTTCTGACCCAAGATTACTCCTCCTGTCCCTTTCCGTCAGAGACGTGGATTGTGATATGGCTCTGCCTGCGCATTTGACGGTACGCGCGTCCCATCGGCGCGGGACGAATCCGCCTGCGCCACTTGGTCGGCCCGAGATCGATGTAAGCTTCCTTTACAAACAAATCCTCAACGTTGATCGTGGGAGACTTTTGTTCCGCGTTGGCTATCGCTGAACGCAAAACTTTTTCAATAGGCCGGGCGGAGCGCTTCCGGGAGAGTCTCAAAATGCTCAGTGCCTCTTCGACCTTTTTCCCACGGATCAAGTCGATCACCAAGCGGCCTTTTTGGGGAGATCCCTTCACGTATTTTGCAATAGCCCTGGCTTCCACTGTTTATCTCACCCTTTAAGCCTTCCCGGCGACAACAGATGCGGCTTTTTCCGATTTGGTGCTGTGGCCGCGGAAATTGCGCGTGGGAGAGAACTCCCCCAGTTTATGACCGACCATATTTTCCGTGATATAGATCGGAATAAATTTCTTACCATTGTGGACGGCTACTGTTTGTCCCACCATTTCAGGGATGATGGTGGACCGGCGCGACCAGGTTTTGATGACGCTCTTTTCCCCCGTTTCGCTGAGTCGTTGAATCTTCTTCAACAGATAGCTGTCAACGAATGGTCCCTTTTTTACTGATCGAGGCATCGCTTATTTTCAAACTCCTGTGTTGGCCCGGCTATTTTCTACGCCGGACGATGAACTTCTGCGTTCTCTTGTTGTTTCGTGTTTTGAAACCTTTGGTCTTCCAGCCCCATGGTGAAGTGGGATGACGGCCGCCCGAGGTTTTTCCTTCGCCTCCACCCATAGGATGATCGACGGGGTTCATGGCGACTCCGCGCACCTTGGGACGCCGTCC
This sequence comes from Acidobacteriota bacterium, assembly GCA_016211085.1. GTDB lineage: Bacteria > Acidobacteriota > UBA6911 > RPQK01 > JACQSY01 > JACQSY01. The sequence continues at coordinate 26,325 of JACQSY010000005.1, forward strand.
CAGCCAACGGGTTCGACCTGCCTTACCGATCGAAATATTTTCATGATCAAGGTTCCCAATTTGTCCAATGGTAGCACGGCAAAGGATGTGCACCCGCCGCACTTCTCCGGAGGGAAGCTTCACTTGCGCGTAGTCCCCTTCTTTAGCCACCAGCTGGGCAGCGGCACCGGCGCTTCGTGCCAACTGGCCTCCTCTGCCCTGGGACAGCTCGATATTGTGAATCACGGTTCCCAGCGGAATGTTCAACAACGGCAGGTTGTTTCCCGGCAGGATGTCGGCCTGGGCTCCGGAAACCACCATGTCGCCGGCTTTCAGCCCCAGGGGAGCCAGAATGTAGCGTTTTTCACCGTCTGCGTAATGGAGGCGGGCAATGCGCGCGCTGCGATTGGGATCGTATTCAATAGCCGCCACCTTTGATGGGATTGCTTCCTTGTCGCGCCGGAAATCAATAAGGCGATAGCGGCGTTTGTGTCCGCCGCCTCGCCTGCGGACGGAAATCATCCCCCGGCCATCGCGGCCGCTGATCCGCTTCTTTCCCTTGACCAATCCCTTTAACGGCTTGATGTCGTCGACTTCGTCTCGGGTCTGAACCGTCTGAAAGCGGATTCCAGAAGATGTGGGTTTGTATATCTTGATTGCCATCTTTATAGATTCTCAAAAAACTCAATCGGTTTTTGGCCAGGCTTTAAAGTCACATAAGCTTTTTTCCAGTCTGGACGCACGCCGCGAAAGCGGCCGTGCCGTTTTATTTTTCCCTGGAAGTTTGCGGTGCGAACCTTGTCCACTTTGACCTCAAAAATCTTCTCGACCGCTTCCTTGATCTGTTGTTTGGTGACCTCTTTTCGCACCTGGAACGTCAGGGTACGACCCTCTCTGGCTTCCTTCAGCCGAGTGCCCTTCTCCGTGATGAAGGGATAACTCAAAATCTCAAAATAATTGGCGCTCATCGCTGCAGCATCTCCTGGAGTTGAAGAACAGCATTCTTACTGATGAGAAGCCGTTCGTAATTCAACAAATCAACCACGTTAACTCCGTCTGCAGGGACCATTTTCACCTGAGAGAGATTACGCGAACTCAGATAAAGGTTCTTGTTCTGTCGGGAATCAATGATCAGCACTTTCTTGTCCAGCTCCAGACCCTTGAGGACGTCAACAAATTCCCGGGTGCGGTAGCTGGCCAGATCAAGAGCATCCACCACTACCATCTGCCGGCGATTCAGCTTGTCCGTCAGAACCACCTTCATGGCTCCACGCCGTTTCTTCTTGGGAAAAGCAATCGAATAATCGCGCGGCTGAGGACCGAAAACGGTTCCCCCTTTCCGCCACAGTGGGCTTCGCAGACTGCCCATTCGGGCTCGGCCGGTTCCTTTCTGCCTCCACAGCTTCTTACCGCTTCCACTGACCGCAGCACGGTTTTTCGTGGCGTGGGTTCCTTTGCGCTGGGAAGCGCGGAGCGCGTTGACTGCTTCCCACACCAGGGTCTCACTGGCACTGTACGCGAAGACGTCATCCGATAAGCTCAGTCGATCTACAACCTGATTTTTTAGGTTCCTTACTTCAACTTCCGGCATAGCTTTTGAGCACCTGTCGCAGCCGCAGGGTCGCTCCTGATTCTTGAACTTAGCTCCCCGCTCGCATCACCCGTACATAGCTGCCGCGGCTTCCCGGCACGGAGCCTTTTACCAGCAGCAGATTGTTCTCCTCGTCTACCTGCACCACCAACAGCTTACGAATCTTGACCCGGTTGTTTCCCATCCGTCCAGCGGCTCTCATGCCCGGGAGCACCCGGCTAGGGTAAGCACTCGCTCCGATGGAACCTGGAGCACGGTGAAACATCGAACCGTGAGTGGCAGCACCCCCGCGAAAGCCATGGCGTTTGATCACACCCTGAAATCCTTTACCAATGACCTTTCCCTGGACATGGACGTAGTCGTTGGGACTGAACACAGTGTTTACAAGTATCTGGTCTCCTGCCTTAGGTGCTTCTTCTCCCACCAGCTTGAACTCGGCAAGCATGCGCGTTGGAGGAAGACCGGCTTTCTTGAAATGGCCTTGCAAGGGCTTGCTCACCCGAGGCGTTTTGCGCGGCTCGACTAATCCTAATTGCACTGAGTCATAGCCGTCCTTTTCACGGGTCTTTCTCTGCACGACCACACAGGGGCCGACCTGAATCACCGTCACCGGTACGGAGTTTCCTTCCTCGTTGAAGACTTGGGTCATACCCAGTTTCTTGCCGATCAATCCGTTCACCATCTTTATTCTTTCTCTGCTCCGAAGGCTTTGATCTCCACATCGATGGCTGCCGGCAGGTCGAGCTTCATCAAGGCATCCACTGTTTGGGGCGTTGGCTCGAGAATATCCACCAGCCGCTTATGGGTACGAATTTCGAACTGCTCACGCGACTTCTTGTCCACGTGGGGCGAGCGCAGCACCGTATACCGGTTGATTTTGGTAGGCAGCGGAATGGGGCCGGAAACTCGAGCCCCGGTTCGTTTAGCGATTTCCACGATCTCGGCAGTGGACTGATCCAGCACCCGGTGATCGTAAGCTTTTAATCGAATTCGGATTTTTTCGTTGATCATTGCCTACTCAAGAACCTCAGTTATGGTGCCGGCTCCCACGGTATGGCCCCCTTCACGAATGGCAAAGCGCAGACTCTTTTCCATCGCGATGGGCGTGATCAACTCCACGTTGATCGTCACGTTGTCTCCCGGCATCACCATCTCCGTCCCTTCCGCCAGCTTCACTACCCCCGTCACGTCCGTGGTCCGAAAATAAAACTGCGGCCGGTATCCCGTGAAAAACGGCGTGTGCCGCCCCCCTTCTTCCTTCGTCAGGATGTACGCCTCCGCCTTGAACTTGGTGTGCGGCGTAATCGACCCCGGCGCCGCCACCACCTGCCCCCGCTCTACTTCCTCCTTGTCGGTCCCACGCAGCAGCAAACCTACGTTGTCTCCCGCCTGCCCTTCGTCCAACAGCTTCTTGAACATCTCCACTCCCGTCACCACTCGCTTGAGGGTGGGCCGAAATCCCACAATCTCCATCTCTTCCCCAACCTTGATCCGCCCCCGCTCAATCCGACCCGTCACCACCGTCCCTCTCCCGCTGATTGAAAATATGTCCTCGATCGGCATCAAAAACGGCTTCTCCACCTCCCGCTGCGGCAATGGTATGTACGTGTCCACCGCCGTCATCAACTCCCGTACCTGCTGCTCGGCCGCCGCGTCCCCTTCCATCGCCTTTAACGCGCTCCCCCGCACCATCGGCACCTTGTCCCCAGGAAATCCGTAATTCGTCAACAGTTCCCGCACCTCCAACTCCACTAAATCCAACAACTCCGGATCGTCCACCATGTCCACCTTGTTCAAAAACACCACAATGTGCGGTACCCCCACCTGACGCGCCAACAAAATGTGCTCCCGCGTCTGCGGCATCGGCCCGTCGGCCGCCGATACCACCAAAATCGCACCGTCCATCTGCGCCGCCCCCGTGATCATGTTCTTCACATAATCCGCATGCCCAGGACAGTCCACGTGCGCATAGTGCCGGTTCTTGGTCTGGTACTCCACATGCGCCGTCGCGATCGTGATCCCTCGCTCCCGCTCCTCCGGCGCATTGTCGATCGAATCAAAGCTCCGAATCTGTATGCTCGGATCTTCCTTCGCCAACACCTGCGTAATCGCCGCCGTCAGCGTCGTCTTCCCGTGGTCCACGTGCCCGATCGTCCCTACATTCACATGCGGCTTCGTTCGCTCAAACTTTTCTTTCGCCATACCTTGTCTCCGTTAACTCGAAGAGCTCTGGATGCGTGCTCTTCTGAGAGAAAAAATCCTACCGCCCAACCAGTTTCCCTTTCACTTTGGCGATCAATTCTTCTGCAATCTGGTGGGGTACCCTTTCGTATCTTTCAAAGTGCATGGAGTAGGTGGCGCGGCCCTGACTAAGAGAACGCAGCGTAGTTGCGTACCCGAACATTTCCGAAAGTGGCACATGGGCCAAAATTACCTGACTGCCGCCACGCGGCTCGATGTGCGCGATTTTTCCCCTTCGACTGTTGAGGTCGCCGATCACATCGCCCATATACTCCTGGGGGACGACCACTTCTACTTTCATGAACGGCTCCAGCAATATGGGAGAAGCCTTGCGGGCTGCTTCCTTCAAGGCCATGGATCCTGCAATCTTGAAGGCCATTTCCGATGAATCGACTTCATGGTAGGACCCGTCATAGAGGGTCACCTTAACGTCTTCCATTTCGAATCCGGCCACGATCCCGCTTTCCAAGGCCTCTCTTATTCCCTTCTCCACAGCGGGTATAAACTCGCGAGGAATCACGCCACCGACAATGGCATTTTCAAAAACGAACCCACTGCCGGCTCCGAGCGGTGCGACTCGAATCTTCGCATGCCCATACTGGCCGTGACCGCCGGTCTGGCGCACATAGCGTCCTTCCCCTTCTGCCGAAGCAGTAATGGTCTCCTTGTATGCAACCTGGGGCTTACCTACGTTGGCTCCCACATCAAACTCTCGCAGCAGTCGATCCACAATGATCTCCAGGTGCAACTCGCCCATTCCCGAGATGATGGTTTGACCTGTATCCGGATCGGTGAGAACTTTGAAGGTCGGGTCCTCCTGCATCAGTTTGTGCAGCGAGATACCGAGTTTTTCCTGATCGGCTTTGGTCTTGGGTTCGATGGCAACCGAAATGACGGGAGCCGGAAAATCCATGGCCTCCAACACGATGGGTTTGGATTTGTCGCAAATGGTATCTCCAGTGGTCACTTCCTTCAGTCCCACTGCCGCCGCGATGTCACCCGCCAGCACTTCTGTGATTTCCTCGCGCTTGTTGGCATGCATCTTAAGCAGCCTTCCGATGCGCTCCTGTTTTTGGCGCACCGAGTTGTACACCGAAGAACCGGATTGGAGAGAACCGGAATAGACCCTCAAGAAGGCAAGCTGGCCCACGAAAGGATCGGACATGATCTTGAAAACCAGCGCCGAAAAAGGCTCATCATCGCCGGCACGCCGGGTCATGATTTCCTGGGTCTTGGGATCAATTCCTTTTACAGGGGGGATATCAAGGGGGGAAGGAAGGTAATCAACGATGGCATCCAGCAGGGGCTGCACACCCTTGTTCTTGAAGGCGGAGCCGCAGATGCAGGGTACGAAGTGCAGGCTGATAGTCCCCTTGCGAAGCACGGCCTTCAATTCCTGTTGGGATATTTCCTGACTCTGCAGATACTTTTCCAGTAGTTCGTCTTCGGTTTCGACGATCAGTTCGATCATCTTCTCACGCCATTCCTGAGCCTGCTCCTGATACTCGGCGGGAATTTCCGTGACCGTGTACTCCGACCCCAGGGTGTCGGCGCGATAAGTGATCGCTTTCATCCGGATCAAGTCGATGACTCCTTCAAATTTGTCCTCACGTCCCAGAGGAATCTGAACGGGCACCGGCTTGGCCTGGAGCTTTTTCCTGATCGATTCCATGCTTGCGTAAAAATCTGCACCAGGACGGTCCATCTTGTTGACGAAGACGATACGGGGTACTCCGTACTTGTCTGCCTGCCGCCACACTGTTTCTGATTGTGGCTCCACACCGGCTACCGCATCCAGCAAGGCAACAGCGCCATCCAATACGCGAAGCGAACGCTCCACTTCAGCCGTAAAGTCGACGTGACCGGGTGTATCGATGATGTTGATGCGTGTATCACCCCACGTGCACGTGGTTGCGGCGGAAGTAATAGTGATGCCACGCTCCTGCTCCTGCACCATCCACTCCATGGTGGCGGTGCCTTCGTGGACCTCGCCAAGCTTGTAAGTGATGCCCGTGTAATACAGGATGCGCTCGGTGGTAGTAGTCTTTCCGGCATCAATGTGCGCCATGATCCCGATATTGCGGGTTTTCTCAAGAGGCACTTTTCTCGGCACTTCTTCTAATCAACTCCTATTCAAACAACAACTTCTATAAAATTTGCTTCCGTACTCTTACCACCGGAAATGAGCAAAGGCCTTGTTGGCCTCAGCCATTCGGTGGACATCTTCTTTTTTCTTAACCGCTGAGCCGCGGTTATGGGAAGCGTCGATGAGCTCGTTGGCCAGCCGGTCTCTCATCGTCTTTTCGCCCCGCTCACGGGCATAATTGACGATCCAGCGTATTCCCAGTGAGGTTCGCCTATGCGGATTTACTTCAACCGGAACCTGATAAGTAGATCCTCCCACGCGGCGAGATTTGGTCTCTAGCATGGGTTTCACGTTGTCCAAAGCCTTCTTGAAGATCTTCATTGGATCTTCGCCGGAACGCTGCTTGATCACATCCAGCGCTTCGTAAAAAGTACGTTCCGCGGAACTCTTTTTCCCCCGCTCCATAATCTGATTGATGAACCGGGTAACCAGTTCGCTGTTGTAAACCGGATCCGACATCACAATCCGTTTTGGAATTTCACGCCGCCTGGGCATTCGTCACTCCCAAAAATAAAACAAGCTGCAGAGAACTGAATTCACGTGCAGCTGTGTTTCTAACCGTTCGTTACCCTTTGGGCCTTTTCGCCCCGTATTTCGACCTGCCTTTGTGCCGGTTTTCCACGCCTACGGTGTCGAGGGTTCCGCGAATGACGTGATAGCGAACACCGGGAAGGTCTTTCACACGGCCTCCGCGGATCAGCACAATTGAATGCTCCTGCAGGTTGTGCCCAATACCCGGAATGTAGGTTGTAACCTCAATCCCATTGGTCAGGCGCACACGGGCAACTTTTCGCAGTGCGGAATTGGGCTTCTTGGGGGTCTGGGTATAAACACGGACACAGACTCCGCGTCTTTGAGGCGAACCCTGTAATGCCGGGCTTTTCGTTTTTACCCGAACTTTTTTCCGTCCCTTGCGAACAAGTTGGTTGAAAGTAGGCACTCAATAATCTCCTTAAAACAAAAAAATGATGCCGAGGCATCATTTTTGCTACATCAGCCTTTCAAATAACGAGCCTCGAATTTTACTTGACAGCCCCTCTGCTGTCAAGCTCCCAAAACACTGTATTTTAGCAATTTTTGGGCAGAATTCAAATCGACGCCCCAACCATCAGGACGCCGTGAAGCGGCCGGGTCGAGCCATTGCTTTCAAACCCCGCCGGAAGGCGGACAAAAATTGCATTGCCATTTTTTTTAGCATACCTCATTTCTTCTCCAGACGCATGCCGGGGAGCCGCTCCACTCCCTTGAATACAGTAACGTTTGTTGCGAGCGCGACGGCGGCCAGAGGTGGGACGACGAGGTGATGCCAGGCCCATTGGCGAGGAGGAGCATCAATGAGATGGCCGTCGTTACCCGCGACCCTTTGGGCCATTGGGGGTTACGGGCGATCTCGGCGCCGCTCGGCGTCGCCGCCGATGTACACCGACATCGCCTCCTCTCGCCTTGACCTCGCCTCGCAAGCCCCACTTGCAAACGTTACCGTATAGAACTGGGCTACTGAGTCGTAGACTACTGCACATAGTGATTTACCTTTCCGGTCATCGCCGAAGAGGAATCAAGCCACTGGGAAGTCGAAACTACCGGCACGCCCCGGCATCTGAACTAGGGAGTACGCGTTGTACGCCTATTTGCATTTAAGGAGGCATGCTCATGAATTCAGAAAGCAAGAACGGGGGAAGCAACACTGCGATCGTAGCAATTCTGGTGATCGTGGTCATTGCTGTTTTCCTCTTTCTGTTCTTTCGTGGAACGACCACCCGGCGAGAGATTGACATCAACATAAACGTTCCCAAGAGCCCTAACCCTACGGAGCATTTGGATTTCGCATTGCCTTTACCTATCCGTTAGCAAAAATTCTGTATCTGTCGCGTGTTGCAGGCGCAGCTTTCGCGTATTAGGATGAATCGCCTGGCAACACGCGACCCATGCAAAAACTTTTTTCATTCCTTTACCCCGTTCTCTACGCTCTGGTCTTGATCCTTTATTTCCCTTATCTCTTGTGGCGCAGTTTTCGCGAGCGGCGCCGCATTCATTTTTGGGACCGACTCCAGCCTCCACGCAGTGAAACGGCAGCCAGGACGGCACAGGGCATCTGGATCCATGCCGTCTCCGTAGGAGAAGTGAACGCAATACGGCCGCTGGCGGAACACCTTTCAACTGCCGGCATCACTCTGTGGATCTCCACCGGCACGGAGACCGGCCAGGCCCAGGCCCGCAGATTGTTCGAGGGAAAGGCGGGGTTGTTTTACTTTCCCCTTGATTGGAAAAGTGTTTGTCGCAGGTATCTTAAGAATATTCGACCCTCGATGGTACTGCTAACAGAGACAGAGCTGTGGCCATCCTTTTTAAAAGCCGCACAGGAGCTCGCAATTCCAGTGGTGCTTATCAACGGCAGAATTTCCAATTCATCTTTCCGGCGTTACTCTCGTTTTCCTCAGTTGACCCGTACCATGCTTCGGGCGGTCACCTGCTTTTGTATGCAATCTCGCCAAGACAAAGAGCGTGTCATCAAGCTGGGGGCGGAGCCTTCACGGGTTTATCTACCCGGCAGTCTCAAATTCGATTACGAGCTGGTTTCGGACCCAGCTCGGGAGGATTTGGCAACACGGGTGGAGCAGATCTTAAGGACGGATGCTAATAGCCTGATCTGGGTCTGCGGGAGCACAAGGGAAGGTGAAGAAGAAGTGTTGATTCGGGTGTTTGCTGATTTGAGAGGGGAATACCCCGACCTCCGCCTGGTGCTGGCTCCCCGCCATCCGCACAGAGCCGAAGTCCTTCGACAGCTTATCGACCCCCATCGGCTGACGTGCTTATTCAGATCGCAATCGGACCAAGCCCCTCCCCCTTCTGGGGTCGATGTATTCGTCCTCGATAGCCTGGGGGAATTGTCATACATTTACCGTGTTGCGGACGTGGTGTTCTTGGGAGGCAGCCTGGTTGCCACGGGAGGCCACAATATGATTGAAGCGGCTTACTTCGGAAAGCCCATCATTGTGGGTCCTTACATGGATAACTTCAAGGAAATCAGCGAACTGTTCCTTACGTCATATGCTGCCTTGCAAGTGCAATCGGCTGCAGAACTGGGCAAACGGCTGCGAGAATTGCTGAAGGACGCAAATTCGCGTAGCTGGCTGGGGCGCAACGCAAGAAGAGTGGTCATGGAGAATCAGGGGGCACTCCGCCGCACGTTGGAACTGATCAACACACTCCTGGCCGAAAACCACGATCCCGCTTCTGCCATCACTATGGGACCTCAGCGCCGACCGGGCCGACTGCAGGCTTGAGTTTCAATGCGGCCACTTGCAAGGGGTGACCCCGGCGCGTCCTATTACTCGGACCACCTAATTACCGGATGAGATTAATCCTCGCAAAGTTGTTTGAAGCGGTCGTACGTGCACGCGCTCTCGCCTTTCGAAAAGGCCTGCTTAAAACCCGCTGTTTGCCTCGTCCCGTCGTCAGTGTCGGCAACTTGACCACTGGAGGGACTGGCAAAACGCCTTTGGTCGCTTTCATCTGCAAGCTGCTTCAAAAGGAAGGATTTCAACCGGTGGTGCTCAGCCGCGGTTACCGTGGCACCGCCGAATGTTCCACACTCATCGTCAGCGATGGAGAGAAAGTTTACTGCGGCCCGGAGCAGGCCGGCGACGAACCTTACCTGCTTGCAAGAACACTCGGCGTGCCGGTGGTTGTGGGAAAGGACAGATATCGCGCCGGAATACAGCTTTGCAATCGCATTACAGATGCAGTTTTTGTTCTCGACGACGGCTATCAATATTTGCGATTGAAGCGGGATTTGAATCTGTTGGTCCTGGATGCAAGCGATCCGTTTGGCGATGGCTACCTACTCCCCAAAGGAAGGCTGAGGGAACCACTCTCCGCAATGAAGCGCGCCGACGCAGTGCTGGTGACGCGGGCACACTTGGCCTTTGACGCGGAGGAGTTGGAAGGGGAAATCCGCACACAAAATCCGCTGGCGCCGATCTGGTACTTTTATCACGACGTTGTCGTTTTATACGACCTTCGAACCATGGAACGTTATGAACTCGCCAGCTTCTTCAACCGGAATGTCGTTGCTTTTGCAGGAATCGGCAATCCCGGTTTATTCCTGCGGGATTTAAATCACCATCAGGTCCATGTCAAAGAGGAATTCATTTTTCCCGATCATCATGCTTTCACACAGCAGGAAATAGACCGCATTCTGGCCAGGGCGGCTGAATTAGGCGTGGTAGCCGTAACCACCGAGAAGGACGCGGTGCGGCTGGAACGGCTCCGTTTCGGCGCCCACGAGGTTTTTGCTCTCGAAATCGAGGCCAAGGCTGAAGAACCACAAGCTTTTAGGAATTTTTTAATTGAAAGATTAGATTGAACTCAAATGGAATGTGTGCGCCCATGCCAGACCGCATTTTAGTTCGAAGTACTAACTGGATAGGCGACGCCGTGATATCGGTGGCGGCCTTGCGTGAACTGCGCCGGCTGTATCCTTCGGCAAAAATCAGTGTACTGGCGAATTCCTGGGTTGCAGGAATTTATGAAAGCCAGGATCTGGCTGACGAGATCCTCACCCACAACCTGAACAGAATTTCCGCCCGCGAATTCGTGAAGGTGTCGCGCGGTCTGTCGAATTTTGATGTGGCGGTCCTTTTTCAAAATGCGTTTCGCGCCGCCTTGCTGGCATGGCTGGCGGGCATCCCGCGCCGCATTGGCTATGCGACTGACGTCCGGAAACTGCTGTTGACCTGCCACGCCAAGCCACGAATGCCGCGCCTTTACCGACATCAGGTTTTTTATTATCTAGATTTGCTTTTTCTATCCGGGCTATCGCCGGTGGATTATGCGGCGAGTGATTTTCAGCCGGACATCAGCCTGCACCCCACTCGGCGCGGACTTGAAGAAGCTTCACAACTGCTTCGTGAGAACCAGGTGGACATGAAACGCCGCCTCGTAGCCCTGAACCCTGGAGCTTATTTCGGCTCCGCAAAACGGTGGCTTGTGGATCGCTACGCCAGACTAGCTGACCTTATCATTGAGGAAACAGAATCAAACATAGTGATTATAGGCTCGGCCAATGAAGTTGAAATTGCAAAGCAAATTCAGGAGCTGATGAGCCGCCCAGCTTTTCCACTTGCTGGAAAAACAACGCTCCCTGGCCTGATGGGTCTACTCTCGCTTTGCAGGCTGATGATCACCAACGACTCTGGTCCCATGCACCTGGGGGCTGCGCTGGGAATACCTCAGATCGCTATTTTCGGTTCGACGGACGCCCGAGCAACCGGACCCCTCAATCCAAAGGCCGTTGTGATTCGCAAATCGGTTGAATGCAGCCCGTGCCTCCTGCGAGAATGCCCTATTGATCTGCGCTGCTTCACAAGAATCGAGGTAGAAGAGGTCCTTGAAGCGGCAAAGAAACTCCTTTAATGAAGCGGCAACGAGCAATTTTTTTGGATAGGGACGGCACCCTCATCAAAGAAGTAGGTCTGCTGAGCCGCCTCTCAGACATTCATATCTTTCCCGTGTCATATGCCGCTGTGCGCAAAATCAACCAGAGCGGAGCGCTGGCAATCGTTATAACGAATCAATCAGCCGTGGCACGCGGTTTGATCACCGAAGAAAATCTCCAGGAGTTGCACAATCTCATCAAACTATCATTTCTTGAAAACGGAGCCTGGATTTACGCTTTTTACTCCTGCCCGCACCATCCGGAAGAAGGACTTGCAGCCTATCGTAGAGAATGCGAATGTCGTAAGCCGAAGCCCGGGTTGTTGCTCAAAGCCGCTCAGGAGCTTCACATTGAGCTGGGGTCGAGTTTCCTGGTAGGTGACCGCATCCGAGACATTCAGGCGGCGCACAATGCCGGCTGCGGGGCAGTTCTGGTGCAAACAGGTTACGGAGGCGGCGAAGTGGATTCAATTTCAACTTACCTGCGCGATCATCCCGACCGTAACGTACAGACGGCGCAAGACGTCCTTGAAGCAGTGGAATGGATCTTACGACAACCTTGCGGTTTCAGATAATGCAATAATCTGCTACTGTCTCGGTGCATAAATAACGCCGCGTTTGCGGGTGGTGCTTCGCTTATTTATGCTCTGACAGTTCTTGGATTTACTCGCACGGGCTCCTATGTCGGATAAGCAAAGACTTCTGCAATTAATCGATGCCTTTCGCAAAGTCCAAGTGGTTGTCGTAGGTGATTTTTTGCTGGACGAATTTGTCTTCGGGGAGATCGCCCGTGTCTCAAGAGAAGCTCCGGTGCTGATCTTAAAGTACCAGGATACTCACAGCGTCCCGGGCGGGGCTGCCAATACAGTGGCCAATGTTGAGAGTCTGGAAGCAAAGGCCTTGCCGGTGGGATTTATCGGCCAGGATGAAAAAGGACGTACCCTGCTGAAGGTCTGGCCTCCGTCCCTCGACAGATCGCATGTTTTCTGCGACCCGTCGTTTTCGACCACCAGCAAGAGCCGTATCCTGGCGGGATCCTTTCACTCTTTCAGGCAGCAGGTTGTGCGTCTGGATTACGAAAACCCCTTGCAGCTCACCCGGCAGCACGAACAGAAAGTCATGGATCTTCTCAGCCAGCTGATGACGGGGGCGGATGCACTGGTCCTTTCGGATTATGAACTGGGCAACGTAAGCCCGGCTATTGTCCGGCACTCGCTGACGTTAGGACGGGAATGCCGCAAGCCGGTCGTGGTGGATTCGCGCTCCCACCTGCATCGTTTCCGCGGGGCTACCGCATTGACGCCGAACATTACGGAAGTGGAATCCACCTTGTCTAGAAGAATTGGCGCTGAACTGTCGACGCTGGAGAGAACGGGACACGAATTGCGGCGGCAGTGGGAACTGGAATCTCTTCTTATTACCCGCGGGAAATTAGGGATGTCGCTCTTTGAGGAAGGGTGTGTGACCCACATCCCTATATACGGCAGCGATGAAGTCGCCGACGTGACCGGCGCGGGAGACACTGTAGTCGCAACCTACACAACGGCCCTTGCAGCCGGTGCTTCTCACAAAGAAGCTGCATACCTGGCTAATCTCGCAGGTGGCATTGTAGTGATGAAACGCGGCACCGCCACCGTTTCATCGCAAGAACTGAGAAGCGCCGTGACCAGCCTCCGCAACTGAGCCCGACAATGGGAACTTCTAAGCTTTTCAGTATCCAGGAAGTAAGACAGAAAATTGAAGAGCTGCGGCGCCACGGCAAGAAAATCGTATTCGCCAACGGCTGCTTTGACCTGCTCCACGTGGGACACGTGCGTTATCTGGAAGGCGCCGGGGCGCTGGGCGACATTCTGGTAGTGGGATTGAACAGCGACCATTCGGTTCGGACCTTGAAGGGAGAAGGAAGGCCTGTTCTCTCAGAAGCCGATCGGGCAGAAATCCTCTCGGCCCTTGAATGCGTCGATCTGGTGGTTTTGTTTAACCAGACTACCGTGGATGAACTCTTGCAAATCCTGCGCCCTGACGTGCACGCCAAAGGGACTGATTATACTGAAGAGACCGTTCCGGAACGCGAGACCGTGAGGTCCTATGGAGGATGTGTGAAAATTGTTGGAGATCTCAAGGCCCACTCGACACGGGAGTTCCTGGAACGAATCAGGAAGGGCTGACCAGCGGTTATGAGGAAATCAGTGCGACCGCCACGCGGGTCACTTCCCGAAGTAGCTTAATCGCTTCGCAAGTATTTTGAGCACCCGCATGAAGATCCTTATCGTCCGGCTCGGTTCCTTTGGTGACATCGTTCACGCCATCCCGGTCCAGCAGCAGTTGGCTGACCTGATGCCGGGTGGTGAAATTCAATGGCTTTCTGAGCCTCCTTATGTTCCGTTCCTGAAATGCGTTCCCGGTGTCTCCAGGATTTGGGCAGCCGATACCAAGAAATGGAAGAGAAACCCTTCCGCATTGCGCGAACTTCCCGCTTTACTGAGCGGACTCCGGCGCCAGCATTTTGACCTTGCGCTCGATTTTCAGGGGCTCGCCAAATCAGCGCTGCTGGCGAGGCTATCGGGCGCAACGAGAGTAATTGGGTTCAGAAGCCGTGATCTCCGAGAGAGGTGGGCCGCACCTTTTTACACGGAACGGATCGTTCCAATGAATAATGAAGACGCAAAGCGCCACGTGATTGAAAAAAATTTTTCGTTCCTGAGGCACCTCGGTTGGCAGACTGCGCCGCGGGCTGAGATCCGTCTGGAAATACCCCTGGCAGACAGTGCTTACATTGATGAGAACTTACGACAGCTGAAAATCTCGCGTCCGGTCCTGATCCATCCTGGTGCGGGACGTTTAGCAAAGCGCTGGCAGCCCGCGAGCTTTGCACAGCTGGCTCAGAAAATTATCGACATCCTCCGCCTGGAGGTCGTCCTGAGCTATGGCCCGGGAGAAGAATCGCTAATTGAGTCGCTTCGTTCCTACTCCGCTCCAGTTTGCCTTCCCGCTTTCCCCACTACCTTTCTGCAGCTTGCTGCTCTTTGCCGGCGGGCACAGCTTTTCATTGGAGGTGACACCGGCCCCCTGCACCTGGCGGTTTCCCTTGGCACTCCTTGCGTGGCACTCATGGGTTCTCGCTGGCCCGCCTGGAGAAACGGACCTTACCATCCCACAGATATCGCGATTGATTCTGCTGGGGGATCGGACAGCAGCAGAACTCCCATTGAGGTATCAGTCGACAGAGCGCTTGAGGCAGTGAAAAAGAGGCTTCAATACTCCCGGGGAGGTTTGCCATGAGTACTGCCATTCAGAAGCTGCGCGTACCCATCGGTTTTGCTTTCGCTTTCGCCTACCTGATCCTGGCGGAACCTTCTCCCCTCCTGCTGCTGCCCGGTCTGGGTGTGGCTGCAAGCGGACTCTTGCTGCGTGTCTGGGCTGCAGGTTACTTGACGAAATTCAGCGAACTTTCCAGGTCCGGACCCTACACCTTTACTCGGAATCCGCTTTACCTGGGTTCTTTTCTGATGGGTCTGGGCTTTTGCATCGCTGGAGGCAATACATTCTTCCTGATGTTTTTTATCGTCTTGTTTGTGGCCGTTTACGTTCCGGTGATGAAACGTGAGGAAAAAGAGCTTCTCCAGCTTTTCGGTACTGCCTACGAAGATTACCGCTCACAGGTTCCGCTGTTTTTCCCACGATTCAAACGAACCAATTTGGCTACGGAAAGCAACTTTAACTGGCAACAAGTCATCTTGAACGCTGAGTACCGCTCCATCGCAGGATTCCTGGTGGTTGCCGTACTGATTTTTCTAAAATCCCTATGGCGTTAAGAACCTTTGCATCCGGTACAGTTCTCTCGATCATGCTTTCAGCCATGGTGGGGAGCAACACACCTCCCAAGATTGAAACGTTGCTGGATTCACCAGATCAAGTTCCCTTCCAGTCTGGTGAACGGTTGTCCTACATAGTAAATTGGAAACCTCTTTTTTTCATACCGGCTCTTAAAGCCGGTGAACTATCGCTGGAACTGCGGGAGTCCACATACGCCCAGAAGGAAACCTACACCATTAACGCATGGGCGGTCTCAAGCGGCGCCCTCCCCAGAATCGCCGGCATCGAGGTCCAGAATTTTTTCGAATCCATCATCGATCGCCAGAATTTTCGATCTTATCGCATCCTGAAGAAAATCCGGGAAGGGGAACGAAGAAGAGAGGTAGAGGTTCGCTTTGATTACGGACTGAACCAAACACATCTGCGAGAAGCGGATTGGTCGCAAGACCCGCCCCGGGAGCTTCGCAATGAAACTATTTCAGGAATCCCCGGTCCCTTAAGTGATGTTTTATCGGTCTTCTACGTAGCACGCTTAAAGGAATTGCAGGAGGGACGCCAGTATCTGGTTTATCTCAGTGACAACGGAAAACACCAGGAAGTGCGCGCAAGCGTGGAACGGCAGGAAAAGATCGGGACCCCGATCGGCAACTTTCCAACAGCGAGAGTGAGCACTGTAGGGGGTCTTTTTCGGGGAGGCGGAGATTTTCGAATCTGGTATTCCCAGGACAATTTGAGGTTACCGGTTAAATTTGAGGCTGATGCAAAGTTTGGCAAGGTTTACGGCCACATTATCAAGTTCGAGACGAAAAACATGAGCCGCGGGAGAATCAGCAGCAAGTAGAAGCCGGGCGACGCTTGCTTCATGGAGATGCGGTCGCAAGAGACCGCCTTCATCAGCGCGCGACGGGTTGTCCGCAACGACTTTCGATTTCTTTGTGTCAGCTCAGAGATCTTCCCACCAGCGGCCGTGTTTGGCAGCAGGTGGAGCAGTTTCCAATACGGCGACGAGGCGCTAAATCAGCAAAGCGTCAGATCCGGTATGCGAGGCAACCGAGAAAGCCTGAACCCCTCACCGTACACACATCCCACCATGGCGCCCAGGTGGCGATGAAAACTTTTCAACTGGTCTAGAAATTCAGGGCGGCTGAGGTATGTCTGCGGTTCGCGCGAGGCGGGATCATGGAGTTGCGAAGCATAGGCCGACACCACCTTTTCTTTCTTCTCATAAAAATCAGAGATATCGACAATCACATGCGGGTCCATCTTACGATCAAACACCTCCCAATAGGCAACCTTGTCGGGTCTAAACCGTTCCTGGCCTGTCTCGATCCGAGCCAAACCCGAATTGTGAACGGCTTCGTTTACCAGCAGCATGGTGTTGCCATGATCCGGATGCGCACCCACGGAATGGGTGATCACTAGCCGCGGCCGGCATTGACGCATCGCAGCCACCAGCCGTAATCGGTTTTGCTTGTCAACGGTGACGTTTCCGTCCTCAAGCTCCAGGTTGGCGCGAAATTCGAGGCCGAGAACCCGGGCAGCTGCCGCAGCCTCCCGTCTTCGAACCTCCACGCTCCCCCGGCTGCCCAACTCACCTCGCGTCAAATCAATTATGCCGGTCTTGTAGCCAAGGGAGTGGAGCTTTAGGAGCGTTCCTGCACAACCCAACTCGGCATCATCCGGATGTGCAGCAATGGCGAGTATGTCAACCTGTTTAAACATAAAGAATCTGATGGCATTTGCAAAAGGGATGCGTACAATCCAGAAGCTTGGGAAGGATTTCCGGACCTTCCTGAATTAACAAATGATTGAAATTGATGACACGCTCCTGCATTTTCTTTTCCGGCAACAAATGGTTGGAAAGATAAGAGAGGTGATGGCTGACCAACTGTTCTCGTCGCCGAAAATTATTAATAACTCTCCGCTTGATCTTCTCGAGCTGGTAAGAGATTTTTTGCTGCGAATGCTGAGTCATCTCTGAAATGGTGGGATCCAACGACTGCAGCTCGCTGCTCATATGATCCAGCGTCTGTTCAATGTTCCTACCAAGGTCTTCCACCGCAGCTATCAGTCTTCCAAGGTCGGTTTTTTCAACGATGCGGCGGGCGAGATCGAAAGCCGGCTTCTGAATAACGTCGCTCACGTCTATTCCGTACTTTTTCAAAAGCCGTTGTGACTTGTGATCGACAATAGTAAAGCCAGCCCTTGGGAACGCGGAAGGCTCCAGGTCCCAGAAATGAGCAATAGCGCTGATCTGTGCGAAGTAAGCGATTTCCGAAGGACCCCCCACGTAAACCGCCGTTGGGAACAGCGCATCCTGCAAAAGAGGACGCAGGAGAACATTGGGGCCGGCACACTCGGGTACCGCACGAATTCGTTCCAGCAAGGCGGCTGGGGTCAGGCTCAGGCCGCGCAAATCTTTACTGACATAACATCCATTCCTGAACTCGAGCTTAAAGCGGCGATCTCCCTCAATAAGGAACAGCAGCGACTCCGTCTCATCCGTGTGCACCTGCGGCGAGAAACCGTTTTGCTGGAGCAATTCCGCTCGCAGCGCCAACGCCTCAACAATCGCCGCTCTCTTCTCTATGGCGATTTCGAAGCAAGGCAGCAGCAAGCGCTTATAACCACCAAGGAGCGGATCGAACAAAATCAGACCCTGGTCTCGGAATAATGCCGCCAACCAATTGGCAAACGCTCGGCCAAAGGTCTTCCCGGCCCCGTAACCGTTTTTTAACAACTGCAGTACCGAGTCAGACAGGTCGGTCCTTGACGAGCAGAGATCAGACAGCAGCGACTGCAGGGAGTCGAGACCTATGGTACCTACCATCCGTGAAGTGTTACGCGGGGGGCCCGGATGACTCAAACGGATCAACTCTCCAGGCGTGCTGTAAAAAAATGTGCTGCGGGCCTCCTGGAAATCTGAATCATCAGAAGCCAGCCAGAAAATGGGGACCGCCTTGACTCCTTCTCGCTGAAGAAGCGAGCAGGTCTTTATGGCGGTAATTGCTTTGTAAACCGAAAAAGCCGGCCCACCGAAAAGGCCCACCTGCTGTCCTGTCACGACTGCGATACTTTCCGGATCCTGCAGGCTGTCAATGTTTTGAAGCGTCAGCTCCCCACACCCCACGGACTGATTGAATTCACGAAGCAGTGAATTCATCGGCCGGCGCGGGCGATTCCTAGAAGAGGAGATGATGCTGCAGCAGCGTTTTTTTAAATCTTCAAGGCTATGATGCGCCGCAGTGTAGAACCGGTTTGCCGGTTCAAGCCCATACAGGAAATGGATAAACAACTTTCCGTAGCCAGACAGCTGCGCATAATCCAGACATTCGGTCTTCATGGACCCGGCACCTGCCGTGGCCCTGGTTGTGCAGGCGTATTGAGCCTGCCCACATGGGCCGCCCGCCAGGGCGGGATCGAAGATGCACCTTCCCGAAGCATAGGAGACTTTTCACTCTAAGGGCGAGGTGCTTCGCAGGTCAAGCCACCTGTAGTCGGCGCCGGTATTTGGTCAGCTGACTTTACGCCAACCCAGCAGTTCACGGCGAACGCTCCCGTTGGCCCGAGGAAGAAACAGTTATGTAAGGCTTTAACTTGCGAAATTTCCGCTCGCCGATTCCCCGCACGTTCATCAATTCCTCCACGCGCTTGAACGGCCCGTTCTTAATTCGAAAACGCAAGATCTTTTCGGCCGTGACGGGCCCTACACCAGGAAGAGCTTCAAGATCGCTCAAATTGGCAGTGTTCAGGTCAATTTTTCGCGGCGGTGCGGTCTCAGCGAAGAGGCTTGAAAAGAACAGGATGTTACAAACCGCGGCAGCCATGTGCAGGCTCCTCATTGCTGCACCTCCTTTTGACCTGCTTAACGTTTCCCGTGAAAAAAAAACGATGCCCTCGAGGGGAAGATCGAAGGTGCGCACGCGAAGCACACTGCAATTAAGAGGTTAGGAGGATTTAGAACTCGGGAATTCGCACTTCAAATTTCGTACTATTCTCTGGAGCGCTCCTTGCGGCCACGCCTCTGATCCGAAGCACCCATGTCAAAGAAACGTGGCGTACCAGGAAACCAGACGAAGTCCGTAGAGAGTGGCTATGACGGCACCGAAGGCGATAAAAGATCCAAAGGGTAGCTCGTACCGGGTGCCTTTTTTTTGCAGCAGAATGTACAGCGAACCCATAACCGCCCCGGCAAGCGAGCCGAGAAAAACTGTGAGCCATGCATATCGCCAGCCTACAAAAGCCCCAATCATGGCCATCATTTTTATGTCGCCATGACCCATCCCTTCCGTCTTCCGGAGAACCCAATAGCCAAAGGCAACGACGCCTACCAGACCGGCGCCCAGCACGGCCCCTAACAGAGAATGCGCGTAATCCATCCAGAGACTGGATGATTTTTCGGGCAAGAAGGGGTCCCCTGCAAAAAATTCCGATGATTGAAAGGGAGAGAGCAAAATGCCCATCACCAATCCACCCAGCGTCAGGACGTCAGGCAGGATGCGCTCAAATAAATCAATAAAAGTTAAAACAACCAGGAGGGCAAAAAAACCGCCATTGATCCAAAAGGGAGTACTCATGCCGTATTTCAGGTACAGCACATAAAACAGAGCCGCGGTCATCAGTTCGACCACGGGATAGATCCAACCGATTCGATGACCGCAACGCCGGCAGCGAGCACGCAGGACCAAAAAGCTCACCAAAGGAATATTTTCAAGCGGCCGTATGGGGCTGCCACAATGAGGGCAGCGCGACCTGCCCCAAATGACCGAGGAACCCCGGGGAAGACGATGAATACAGACGTTCAGAAAACTGCCGACCGCCAGTCCCACAACGATTACTACAACGGCCTCACCGGTCATGCCGTCATTATAGGGTCCGCTCCTCAAGAATGGCTCATAAACTTATGGCGTTTCCTTTCGGGACAGTGGTGGAGACAGACGACTCCTCACTCTACAAACCAGTTACACCGTGGTGCGACCCAGATGAGGAAATGGTTGATGGTCGTCTTCAGCGACCGGAGAGACAAAGATTCAAGAAAGGTTACTGAGAGTCCTGCTCCGCCTCTTTTTCGCGCTTCAACGTCGGTTGGTCCCTCTTCAATGTCGGCTTGGTAGTCTCATCGCGATCGGTGTTGGTCTTTCTTTTCAAGGTGGGCTTTTTGGCAGCGCCTTGGCCAGTTGAAGTACCCGCCACCAACTGCTTGTTGTCGATTTCGATGAGCCGCGCTTTGACGCGATCAAACTCCGAAGCGCTCAGCAAATACTCGTCCTTAGGAGGTAGAAAGCCCATCTCCTGCTGGACCTTGGTAATGCGATTTTCCACGGTGGGATGAGTCCGGAAAAATCCCGCAAAGGCCCCAGGTTTTTGCTTCTCCTTGGCCTGAAGCTTTTCAAAGAAGGTGACAAAGCCGTTAGGGTCGAAGCCGCTGTTCCAGAGGTACTGAACGCCAAGCTGATCCGCCTCCTCTTCCGATTCCCGGGTGATTCCCAGGACCGCCAGGGACATCCCCAGTCCCAGTCCCTGCTGGGCCGCGACTTGAGCCCAATAGCCTCCTAGAAACAAGGCGGGGAGGGCCGCGAATTGCAGAAGCTGCGCCTTGGTCATCCTTTCGGTTGCATGGCGAGCCGTCACGTGGGCGATCTCATGAGACATCACCCCCGCCAACTCAGCCTCGTTCTCAGCTTCCAGAAGAAGCCCTTTGTTTACGTAGAAATATCCTCCTGGAAGAGCGAAAGCATTGACTTCATCGCTGTCAACCACCTTGATAATGAAGGGGACTTTGGCGTCCGAGTTCTTTACGATTTCCTGTGCGAGACGTTCCACGTAAGAGGTGATGACGGGATCCTCAACCAAGCGTGCCGTCTGCTCAAACTGCTGCGCGTACTGAGCGCCAATTTGAATCTCTTTATCCAGCGAAACAAAATTCGGGAAAATACCGGCGATGCGACCGTTGATGTCACGGTTACCGATTTTCTCAACGTTGCCGTGACGCCGCCCGGCAAACAGATTCGCTGAAGGCAGAACCACAAGGAGGAGAACGATCCCTCCTGCAATGACCTTCTTTGCCGAATTTTTCATTTTGGACCAACTTCCGTTTCGAACTTTCTAGATATTATAAACCTATTGAAAGCTTTTTTTTAGCTCCAATCTCTGGTACTGTCCTGCTAGGTAATCTTAATTGACGTCTCCGTAGAAAATATTCTTTCCCTTTTCTATTGGATAGCGATGGCCGGCAGATGTTTCAAATCTGGCTCCTGATGCTATGAATTCACCTCCCCAGACCCGTTTCCTGATGAAAATCTTGAGCGCCGCCCAAATGCGCCGAATCGATAAACTCACATCTAATCAGGCCGGAATATCCCAGCTGGTCTTAATGGAAAACGCAGGGATCAGCCTTTATTACGCCTTAAAAGAAAAGTTTTCGGATCTTCCTGGTCGCTGCATCGGTATTTTGTGCGGAAAGGGAAACAACGGAGGAGACGGTATTGTCCTTGCCAGGCAATTGGCTATGCGCGACATCGACCATCGCGTTTACCTGTTTGGACGCAAGGATGAGGTTTCAGGAGAAGCACGGGTCAACCTTGATGCTTATCTTGCTTCCGGAGCTTCTCTCAAGGAAATCACCGCCGCCGCGTCGTGGGTCCCGGAAAGCCGGGAACTGAAGCATTTTGACATTCTGGTGGACGCCCTCCTGGGGACCGGGATAAGCAAACCGCTCGACGGGTTGTACCGGGAGGTTGTGGAAAGCATCAACTCCAGCCGGGCTTTCGTGCTTGCCGTGGACATCCCCTCAGGAATGTTTTCAGATTCAGTGGAGGGAGGCGCTCCCTGCGTAAGGGCAAACCTGACAGTAACATTCACTGCACCCAAGATTGCACACATCTTGAATGAAGATCAGGAATATATTGGAGAACTTCGCGTCGCTCCTATAGGCACCCCGCGCCAGCTGCTGGATACTGACGAATATCTGCTGCGCCTGCTTTCTGCGGAGTTTGTAGAGCGGTCTCTCGGCTCCCGACGGATCAGTTCTCACAAGGGTGACTTTGGTCATGTGGCAATCATTGCGGGCAGTCGTGGGAAATCAGGAGCCGCAAGTCTGGCCGGGCGGGCTGCGCTGCGGACGGGCTCGGGACTGGTGACAGTGTTCTGTCCGGAGGTTGTCCAACCCACCATTGCCGGTTCGCGCGCTGAACTGATGACCGAAGGACTGGCATCGACGGCCCAAGGGTCTTTAGGCCTGAGCGCTGCGGGAGCGCTTTTAAAAGCACTCGCCGAACGTGATGCGGCCGGCATGGGTCCCGGGTTAACCACCCACAAGGAAACAGTCCGCCTGGTGCATAGGCTGGTTCGTGAATCGCCGGTCCCGCTGGTATTGGATGCCGATGCCGTTAATGCTTTTGCAGGGCAGCCTGAAAAACTGAAAAATCGTCACAGCCACCCCATGATTCTGACCCCGCATCCGGGCGAATTTGCTCGTTTGATCGGTTCTTCAGTCGCGGAGGTCCGCCGTAAAAACATCGAGCTTGCCAAAGAGTTTGCACTCAAACAGAGAGTATGGCTGGTTTTCAAATCCTTCCGTACCCTGATAGCTTCCCCTGCGGGCGAGGTCCTGGTTTGCCCGTTGGGAAATCCCGGAATGGCTTCAGCAGGCGTAGGGGATGCGCTCACCGGGATCATCACCTCGTTACTCGGGATGGCATACGCCTCAAAGAAGCCCTCCGTGCCGGAGGTTACTGCTGCAGTTTGCTCGGCAGTTTACCTGCATGCCTTTGCAGGAGATCTGAGCTCGCAGCAAGTCGGCGTCGAGTCTCTCAACGCCGGCGACCTTGTTGAAGCAATCGGAGAAGCTTATCGTCGCATTCACCAGAGTTGACTCATCTATTTAATTCCGCAAGCGAGGAAGAAACCCTGCGGCTCGGACGTGAGCTGGGCCGGACTATTAAACCGCCGCTGGCGGTGCTTTTATATGGAGAGCTGGGGGCGGGCAAGACTGTCTTAGCGCGCGGGATAGCTGAAGGCTTGGAAGTTTTTGATCCCGCCCTGGTTCGCAGCCCCACTTTTACGCTGGTCAATGAATACCCGTCAAAAAGCGGCGTCATTTATCACATTGACCTTTACCGCCTGGAGACCGAGAGGGATTTTTCATCGATTGGTCTGGACGAGCTCCTGGGAAAGGATGCCGTCGTAATGGTGGAATGGCCTGAAAAGTTGAAGGTGCTGCCGCCAATTCGCACGGAAATTTATCTCGAGAAAGGGCAGGACCCCGGAAGCCGGACCATTCGCATCGACACCCGCCGGAGCGGCCGATAATGCTCTTTACTTCGCAGGGCGAAACCCAGCCCTGATTCAGCAGCAGCGAACTTGGTTAGAAACCAACTCGCAGGTTTTATTTCAGGCGCGTTATTAGCAGAGCGATGCCCCAGCATGGGTACCAGTTTTTCGAATTGTTGGTGGTTTGTCTGCTGCTGAGCGTGGTAGCGGCCTTGTTTTTCCCCCAACTTGAAGGAATTGCCGACCAGGAGAAATTGCAATCTGCAGCACGGAATGTGGTCTCTTCTCTTGCAGTGGCCCGTGTGTCCGCAATCTCGACAAATACGCCTGTTTCCTTCCTCGTCGAGGAGCAAGGAACAAAGTTCAGCGTCTCAGCAATCGGCGCGTCTCCACTGCAGCAATCGTTGCCGGAAGGGATCGTCTTCGAAAGCTGGCCACAAAAAAACGTAATTTTCTACTCGCGCGGTAATTCAGCGCCCTCGGGATCGTTTGTGTTGAAAGGCCGCCGGGGAAGGCTAAAAATCATTGTCGCCGCGAGCGGGAGGATTCGATGGGAAAGGATGGATTGAGCCCCGGCTTTACACTCCTGGAGGTGCTGGTTGCGACCGTCGTGTTGACGGTGGCTGCGGTCTCATTGCTTCAAAGCTTTGGAATCGCCATGCAGTTCTACAACCGTTCCAACCGGTCCTGGCATACGAGCATCGACAAATGGAACCTGGCCCAACAAATCAGAACCCATGGGGCGCAGAGCTCCGAAAAGGTTCCCACTCTCGAAGAAGCAAGACCGCTGTACCGATTTTTCATTCAAGAGGATGGGAGAACCTGGGAGGTGCTGCGTGCGCAGAAATGAAGGCTTCAGCTTGCTGGAGATGATCCTTGCACTATTTCTGTCAACCGGATTCTTACTCGCTTTCTTTGTTCTGTTGCGGGAATTCCAATGGGGCTGTGCCGACCTGGCGCTGATGATCGAGCGAGACCAGAATCTTCAATTGTTTCCTCTCCTGGTGCCACGTCTGCTGCTGGCTTCTGGAAACAATCGATGGAACCAGGGCTGGGAAGGACTTTCCGAAAGCAACGGTCGAGTCTCGAGTAACTCGGATATGGACGGCCCGGAGGGCTTTCCCGACGGAGCGCTTCAGAACAGCTTTGAATCCATCGTTCTTCAACATAGTGGCACCGACCTGCAAATCAAATCAGGTTCCAGTTCTTTCCAGCCGGCACTCAAGAATATCTCCGACCTCAGTTCCAGCGGCACGCTTCCCTCTTTTTCTTTCACCGTTGAGGCCAGCACGGGACTCCCAGTGCGAAAGACCAGACGTATCCTGAGCGATGCTGTCCGGCTCGATTTATATTTGTGGAATTACCGCTCCAACCTGTTTGCTGAAGCCCCCTGAAAACGCTTCAAGTATGCTACTGCAGACTCCATCGAGTGGATTTGTTCTCATCAGTGTGCTGCTGGTTTCCGTGCTGATGAGTGTTTTGGTGCTTCATCTTCATTTGCAGGTCATTCATCATTGGACAGTTTCCAATTACCTCGACTCCCAGATGTATAGCCTGCTTCTGGCGGAATCTGGAGTCGAGTACGCCAGAACCATTCTCCCCCATCTCGACCTCAACTCGGTGCTGCTGGGCCTCGATGGTGCCCATGCAGGAACCCGACCTGGATGGCGAAATCCGGCAACCTTTGCCGAAGCACGGCTGCTCGACCCCATGCAATGGTCATCCCTTGTGGATGACGGTTTGCCCCACGTAAACGGACAGATGCTGCTTCCGCAGGGATATGGCGCTGCCGGTTCCGGACGTTTTTTTATCCGTTTTTCAAATAATCCTGAAGAAGCACCCGACCTGGACCAGGACTCGATTGTCTTGGTGCGCAGCCTTGGGATAGTATCCACACGAAGTCATTTCCTTCTCAACCGCTCCAGGAATAGTTTTGCAATAGTCGAGGCTCGTTTGCGACAGGAGAAAGCGTTTCTAATTCCCAGCCCCTTAACGTTGTTCGGAGACGCGGGCGCTTTTGAATGGAATGGCAACTTGTTCGTTCTAGACGGAGGCAACCAGCCTGCAGTCTCCGTAGTTGTTTTTTCAGAGCAGGGCCTTCAAAGCGACTTGCTTGATTCGGTGAGTGAACAACAGAAGGAACTTTTCCGCGGCAAGGGCGGGAACCCTTCTCTTGAAGATGCTTCATTGCACTATCAACAGAATGGCTTTGGAGGGATTTTCAAGCCGGAGTTTTGGAGGCACTTCGAGTCCCGCCTGCCTGACTTCGCAGACAACCCTCCCTCGGGCATCGTCTACTTTCCCTCGGGAGGAGATTTCAGTGGGGAGTTCCAGGGAGTCCTGGTGGCGAAGGGTAATCTGACTCTGCTCCCTGACGCGAGCATTAAGGGTCTCCTGCTGCACCTGGGTGGAGGAAAGCTTCTAATTCAAAGCGCGCAAATCCGCGGCGGCGTCTGGATGTCGGATCTCGATTGCTCGACCGATCCTTCAAGTAGTCGCCAGCTGAAGTTGCGCATGGAGGGAGCGGCCCGTCTTAATTACGATTCAGCCCTAATCAAGAAGGCGCTGGCCTATTTTCCGCCCACTCAGATCGGCTGGCGAATCCTGTTCCCGGAGATGGAGCAGTAGTCTATAATCGTTCCATGGCCAAGACCAAGATAGTTCTCTTATCACTTGTGTTTTTTGCTTTTTCGACTTTTTCAACACCAGGGCAGGATCCCACTGGATCTTCTCCGCTGGCAGAGCTGTCCCGGAAGGAAAAAGAACGCAAAAGGAATGTGGTCAAGAAGGCTCCGGTCATCAGCAATGCGGATCTGCAAAAATTTGCTGATGCGCGAGTCACCACCAGCCAGCCTTCCGAGCTCCCTTCCGATATAGAAGTAGCCTTAGAAGCACCTGCCACGCCCACCGCCGAGGCGCAGCCCGCAGCTGCCAGCCAGAAGCCGCTGACGGAAAAAGACCTTGAGTTCTGGAAGGCAGCATTCAATGAAGCACGATTGAATCTCAAGAACGCGGTCAACCTTGATCTGGTCCTGCAGCTTAGAATAAACAACCTTCAGAATGCCTACCTGCGTGAAGATGACGGTGCCACTCAGGCCTTGTTGCAAAGACAATTACAGGAGACCAGTGATCAGCTGCAACAGAACGTGCTGGAAATAGAAAAAGCGAAAAAGGCATTGGACATTTTGGCGGAGGAAGCGCGCCGGTCAGGACTCCAACCCGGGGTCGTGACAGAAATGATAGGAGAGCTCCCGGAAACCACCCGGATTCTTCCGGAAATCCCTAATGAGCAATAAGAAAAATCCGCGGGCAAACTCCTGAAATTCCCCGCTCGGGCGGGTCGCACCGCCATCGTGAAATCCGAGGCGCGCACGAAGCGCCAGCGGAGTAAGCGCTCGTTGGTACTCGCGCCTCGGATCCAGCCGCCGTCGAAGATCTATCCAGCGGGGTCTTACCAGGATAGCTTCATCCCCAGCTGAATCTGCCGGGCACTCGAGACGGTCGAGGTGATTCTTCCCGCTGTTGCCACGGTTCTTCCCACACTGTCGAAAATACTGGATGCCGGCAACGAGAAGTTTGCTCGATTGGTTATGTTGAAAAACTCCGCCCGGATCGAAAGCGTACAGGCCTCCGAGATGCTCGGCAGGGGGACTGATTTAACCAAACCAAGGTCGAAGTAAGCCAGCCCCGGGCCGATCACAGTGTTTCTTCCCACATTTCCGTGACGCTCCGGAGGCGCGAAAAGAAAAGCACCGGGATCGAAGTAGCGGTCCGGGCCCCCCAGCACGGGATTGGCACTTTTCCCCGAAGCCAGGTCGGGCCGGCGCGAGCCTCCCAGAATGGAAGTGGCGGCGCTGGTTCCTTGACTCACCTGGAACGGCACCCCGTCGGTCAGAACCATAATGCCGTTGACCTGCCAATGCCCCAGAATCTTATCTACCACACCCGTCAGGCCAACCGCGCGGCCGCTTCCAAACGGAAGATCGACCGTAAAATTGGCCACAAAGTTGTTCCGGATATCGAAGGAAGAGATCGCTCGATCAAAATGCTTGAACTCCCGGGAAAGAGGCGTACCGGTTCCCCCCCGAATGTTGCCGGGAGTGTTGGCCCCGGTTCCCTCATCGATGCTCTTGGAGAAGGTATAAGAGATTTGGAACTGAACTCCATTGCTGAACCTGCGGTTCAGTTCCAGGAGCAGAGCGTGATAAAACGAATCCGAGTCGGTTAACATGAGTGTCATCTTCTCGAATTTTTGATTGCGCCGCACCGGAGTGAGGCTGAACACGGGAAGTCCATTTACGATTTTTTCCGGTAAGGCGTCGTTATAATCAGGGCGTCTTGGCAAGTGAACGCCACGAGAGCCTGAATAGCCCACTTTGACGACCGTCTGAGGCAGAATCTCCCGCTGGAGATGCAAACCGTACTGAATCATGTATTGTTTTTCCACGTCGCTGCCAACCCACTGTGCCTGGTTCGAGAGCGGCACTTGCCGGCCCTGCTGAGCCCTCAATCGGGTCAACAGTTCGTCAGCCTTGATCGGGAACTGGACCGGACGAAACGTAAAGCTGGAGTACCAAGGAGCCATCTGCCACGAGTCGTACTGGGCTATCCACCACGACCAGACGTGGTCATAAAAAATTCCCAGACCCGCTCGAACTGACGACTTGCCGTCTCCCTTGGGATCCCATGCTAATCCGACCCGCTGGGCAAGCGTCAGGCCGGGATTCTCGTAATAAGGAGAACCAGTGATAATGTCTTCCGCGCCCACCGTGAGGAGCCGGTCTAATGGGAGCCTGCTTAATCGGTCGTACTTCTCGTTCAGAGTGGTCACGTATTCGCCGCGCAAGCCGAGGTTTAATGTCAGCCTTGGCGAAAGCTGGATATTGTCTTGCACGAAAGCGCCCCAGAAGGTCTGGCGAAAAGCCCGATTAACGTCGGAATAGTCGACAAAGGCAATGTCCATGCTGGTGGCGTTTCCTTGCAGGAAACTCTCAATGGTGGAAAAGCTCCAGCGCGAGTTCAGGCGCGTTGAATTTAAGCCGTTTTGTTGAATGCGTTGCAGTTGAATCCCTGTTTTCAGAGCGTGCCTGCCACGCGTGTAAGTCAGTCCATCGTAAAAATCAAACGTGTTATCCACCCAGTCCCTGGGCTGGATATCATTGGGGCCCAGCGCGGTGAGGCCTGAGACGGAAATTTGCGGCAGCCACCGGCCGCGCTGCAGGATGAGGCTGGGATCCACTTTGATGTTTTCAATGATACTTTCAGCAAAGTGGGCGCGTGCAAATCCGGCACGAAAAGTGTTGAGAAGACGGCTCGAAAAAACGCGATTGTGCTGCAGCGTCAGATACTGGTTGCGGCTGCTCATGGTGTTGGGAAACTGTTGAGTTCGAAACGGCACCACCCCGCTGCCGTCGTTGATGGTGTAGCGTCCAAAAATAGAATCCTTTTCGGAGAAGACGTGATCCAGCCTGACCATAAAGTAGTCTTCGTCCGTCACCTGGGTAAAGGGGACGATATATTCGGCCCTGCCATCTCCAAAATCGCGCCCGTTTGGGAGCGGAAAAAGGTCCAGGTAAGGTTTCACCTCGGGTTTGATATTGATCTGTCTTCCCCGCACAATTCCTTTTCGCGCATCCAGTGAAGGAACCTGAGAGAAGGTGGTCAATCCTAGACCCTCGCGCAATCCTTCGTAGTTGGCAAAAAAGAAAGTCTTGTTGGGAACGATGGGTCCCCCGGCTGATGCGCCAAACTGATGGCGTCGAAATTCAGGAGGCTCATCCCTGTCAAAAAAATTCCTGGCATCCATGTTGTCGTTGCGGTGAAAGTAAAACAAGGAGCCGTTGAAATTGTTGGTTCCAGAGCGTGACACCACATTGATGGTGCCGCCGGAGCCCCTCCCAAATTCGGCATCGTAAGGATTAGTGATGATCGTAAATTCTCTGATCGCTTCTACGCCCAGAGAGTTGCCGGAAACGCTGGCGGGACCGGTCCCCACCACCGACATGGTGGTAGTGCCGTCGATCATGAAAGTATTGGAGGTGGGCTGCGCCCCTGAAATCGCCATGTGGGTGCCGGAGTATCCAACAATGGAGTCAGAAATATTCTGAACAGACAAGGAGCTGGTTTGCAGCAAGGCGAGGTCCAGGTAATTTCGCGCGTTGAGCGGCAGGTCTCGTATTTTCTTGTCATCAATCAGACCCATGACCTGAGTGGCCCTTGTCTCAACGATGGGAGCTTCTCCGGAGACCACGATTTTTTCGGATATTTCTCCGACCTCCAGTGTGAAGTTCACCACGGCGTCCCGTCCCAAGGTCAGATTGATCCCGCTTCTTACTTCGGTCGAGAAACCCGCCAGCTGAGCCTCCAGTTCATATTTTCCCAGCGGCAGAGTCGGAGCGTAGTAACGCCCCTCGTCGTCTGTGAGCAGGGATCTCTCTATTCCGGTATCCACGTTTCGGATCACCACGGTAACACCGGGCAACACTGCTCCGCTTCGGTCCTTGACGATGCCACTAAAGCTTCCGGTCGTGACCTGAGCCAGACCAATTTGCAGATGAAAAAACCCCAACAAAGAAATCATTAAGAAAATTCTTTTTCTCATGGATGCACTCGCCTCGCTTTATTCAAACTGAGATGAATATACTGTCTCTCCATCGAGAACAGTCCTGACAATTTTGGTGTCACGGATGCGTTCGGGGTCGACATTCAACGGGTCCTGGTTCAAGACCACCAGATCCGCCGCTTTGCCCACCTCGAGCGACCCGACTTTCGCCTCATCAAAGTTCAGATACGCCGCTCCCCAGGTGTAATTTCGGATCGCTTCCCCCACGCTGACTCTTTCATCGGGCTCGCGAACTCCCCCGTCGGGAGTTTTGCGGGTAACGGCAGCCCAGATTCCATAAAACAAGTCATACCTGCCTGCCGACTTGCCAACGAGTTCCCACGCAGGCAGGTCAGTGCCATAACCGAGCGGGATTCCATACTTCGAAAAAATTTTCTGGGGATTTCGCAAGTTAGTTTGAGAACCGGAAGCAGCGGGTCCGGCGGAAGACTGAGGCTGGATAGAGACGCCTATGTGGAGCCTGGCCATGGTCTCAAGCGTCTTGACCGGGGGCAAAACGCTAAAGTGATGCACATAGTGCCGGTGATTAGCCCTTGGGAATTCGTTCAGGATCTTTTCCATGCCATCCACCGCCACCAGGATGGCATCCAGTCCGCTCGCGTGTATCCCCAGCTGCCAGTTAAGTTGATGGGCCCTGCGAGCGACTCGATAAAACGGCTCAGCAGGGATGCGAAATCCTCCCCTGCCGTCAATGCTCATTTTGAGGGCTCCGATTTTCAGGCGGTCGTTTCCAAAACCGGTGTGAAGCCCGAACGACTCTATGTCACGGATCGAGGCTTCAACGCCTTCTTTGAGAGGATCTTCATGGTATTCGTACCCCGGCCAGACCCTTAATTGAACAGTGAGCCGGGGTAGTCCGGCTCCCTTTCGCGCGTAAAGATATTGAAGAGGACCTATCTTGTTGAGCTCCTGGTATCGGTAGGGGTCGTTGGGATCCAGAAGCCTGATGCCGGCGACGTTTGCCGAAGTAATTCCCAAGGATAAGAGGTTTGTAATCTGTTTCTCGAGAAAGTCCACAATCTGGTCATCAGTATCGGGACGGGAGGGAGGAACCACCTTGAGCATGAGGCGCCAGGCCGGCATTTCTTCAAACCTGCCTGTCGGTTCGCCCTTGTCGTTCTTGACCACCCTCCCTCCGGGAGGCGAAGGCGTTGCAGAGGTCACTTCAGCCTTGCGCAAGGCGAGCGAATTCGTCGTCATCACGTGCGCACCGGTCGTCACCACCACGGGTCGATCCGCTACCACCCCGTCAATTTCCCAACGATTGGGAAGATCTATTCCAGAGACATAACCGTATACCCACTCGTCGGGGAGAATCTGTGCCGCGCGGCGCTTGAGAGCCTGGAAAAGCTCGTCACGCGTCTTAAGGTGGGTCCAATCCTGAACCGTTGACGAATGGCCGGGCGAAAGATGGATATGCCCGTCGTAGAGTCCCGGCATTGCGGTACGCCCTTCAAGGTCAACCAGCCGTGAATGGGGACCCGCAAGGCTGCGGATCTCATCATTGGTCCCCAGGGCAAGGATCTTACCCTCATAGACCGCCAGCGCCTGGACCACGTCGAAACGGCTGTTGGCGGTCAGGATTTTACCATTGTGAAAAATTACCTCGGGGCGAATAAGGTCTGATGGGAGGGCCGCCTGCATCCTTGACGCTGCCAGGGGCAAGGCGGACAAACCGTAAACGGTCCTGCGAAGAAACTCTCGTCGTCGATGGGACATGGTTTTAACCTTTCCAGTTTGTGCTTTCTTGTCGGAAATGCGCCGCGCAGCGGAACGTGAGTCGTCGTTCAGTTATAAAGCCGTGTGATATGGAACCTGTATGGCAAGGGTCGCATTGTTTGTGGCTGATTTTATGACCACATCGAAAAGCAATCAAGGAGAAACTGGCGCTCAGGTCAATTTCGAATACCTCCTGATTCGAAATGCGACTGACAATAACGCTGTTCGAAGATCTCACTTCCTTCTTTGTACTTCTTCGGGCGGTCTTCTTGACTTTGCCCAAGGGCCTATCTATGATGCGGCCATAATTTCCCAAGGGTGGAGAAACAGCAGCGTAGCAAACAACCGTCATTCTCTCCCCCCTGAACTGTGAACAAGGTTTTCTCTCTCACGTTGATTTGAGGTCCAGACTTTTCGTTCCTCTGTAAGGCGGAGGAGACAGGAGACCGTGAGATTCGACGCGACCTGGATCGCTCTTCAAACAATTGCTGTTCCAGGCGTTGGCGGCTCCGCGAACAAGGAACAAGTCAAGCTTATCCTCCGCGGCGGTTGCCGCAGGAATGGACTATGGAAAGGAACCGGCATATGCGATCAAAAATTTTTGCGCACGCACTTGTTGCTTTTTTTACATTTATCTTCCTAAGGGGAAGCCTGGCGGCACAGGACACATCCGGCGGCACCTACCCGGCCCCCCGTTATCCGGATCTCTCGCCCCGAACCCAGCAGCAGCTTCTGGAGATCGCGCGGGTCGTGGTCAAGAAACCCTCCCTGCGTGACCAGCTAAAACCTGGTTACGACATTAGAAAAGGGGAACGCGCGTTGATCATAGTCAACAGTAATTTCGAGCGGCCGGTGCTTGATGCAATTGTGGCCGCGATTCGCGAAGCCGGAGGCAGACCCGACGTCCTGATCACCGATGCCGCTCCCAAACGCCCTGCCGAAGGGTGGCAGGAAATTGCGCCGTTTGTGGCTACGGATCGGCCTCGCAGGGCAGACACGCGGAGCGATCCGATTACGCTTGCCACCGTCGGTAAATATGACATCCTGATCCAGGGCAGTGGAGGGGGCATCCCACATACGCCTTTTCGGTGGGAATACATCCCCTGGGACACCGTGGAAAAATTTATCACCGGAGCTCCCGACTTTCCCTCCGAGGTCCAGGAACTGATTGACCGCAAAGTGTGGGACATCCTGCAAAAGGCCAAGCGTGTCAGGGTGGTGGATCCCGAAGGGACGGATCTGAGCTGGTCGATGAAGCCGGAGTACTTCGACCAGATCCGGCAGCACTGGCCCGGTTATGACGTGGTGCTGAAAGGTCACGTCGGTCTGAGTCCGTTGCAATTTACGCCTCCGGGCTTTGACGCTAAAGGCGTAGTTGCCGGCACCCTGAATCATGCAGGAACCTTTCCGGCGATGAAACTTTTCATCGAAGGAGGGAAAATCGTCCGCATTGAAGGCGGCGGGCGTTATGGGGAACTGTGGCAGCAACTGCTGGCTGCTAACAAAGATGCTCAAGTGCCTGGGTTCCCTGGGGCGGGAGCGGGATGGTTTCAGGAATCATCGCTGGGAACAAATCCCAAGATTGCACGCCTGACGGATACGCTGATAGCAGAAAGGCCCGGCTGGGAACGCCTACGCAGCGGAATTATTCACTTCGGCTTTGGACTCACCATCTCCCCCGAGTCACACGTCCGAGCTGAGTACGATCAATACATGCGAGAGCATCCCCAGGTGGCCGACGGACATTTTCACGTGCACCAGTACTTTGCGACCGTCGAAGTGCTCACGGTTGATGACAAGACCATCAAGATCATTGACAAAGGCCATCTCACGCTCCTGGATGATCCGGAAGTGAGAACGCTGGCGGCAAAATACGGAAACCCGGACCAGATACTTCGCGAAGTCTGGGTACCTGCAGTTCCCGGCATCAATGCGCCGGGAGATTATCACCGGGACTACAGTGGCGCGGCAGACGTGTGGATCCGAAATGAAATTGAGTCGAATTACCCCAAGCGATGATTCGACTCGGAATCCGGGGCAGGCACTAAGTGTCGGCAGCCAAAGGCGGGACGAGAGGCGAAGGCCTGCCCTTCGGTGAGGGGGAGCAACAACGGGACAGCCACGGTCCCGTGTAACCCTCGGGGTGTGAGGTGGCGGGCGATCGGGCATCGCTCGTCACGGATGACGTGTATGGACATCACTCCTTCTCTCTTTGACCTGTTTTCGCAAGCTCTTCGCAAACGTTCTCACTTTGAGCGAGGTTACTCAGCTTCGCAGACCGAGGCTGAGTGCTGAGTGTGAGGCAATCGGAAAAACCAGGCGCCTGCCCCTGAATCCGCAGTTCAGAAGCTCACATCACTTTTTTCTTGGCAAGATACAAGCTGGCAATGCCGGCGGTCAGTGCGTAGCGACCTATTACAACAAAACCGGACTGGAAAAGGAGGGCCGAGAGTTCGTCAGGGTCGGGGAAGTTCATGACCGAGTCATGGAGATAGCGGTAGGGGCCGCGCTGCCCTGAAATCCAGTCTCCGATTCGAGGAAGGATGTAGTTGAAGTAGAAACAGTATATCGGTCGAAAGAGCATCAGACCGGGACGTGAAAACTCAAGAATCAGCAATAAGCCTCCGGGGCGCAGCACACGGACCATTTCTTGGAGACCGCCCGTGTAACTTTCCAAATTCCGCAAACCGAAGGCGATGGTCAGAGCATGAAACGAAGAGGACGCAAAAGGGAGATGCAAAGCATCCCCCTCTACCACGGTAATTCGAGAGGAAAGTTTTTTCTTGTCAATCTTGGCTTTGCATAACTGGAGCATGGGATGTGCAAAATCGCATCCGACTACCTGGGCTTGGGGAGCCAGGTCGAGCGCGAGGTCTCCGGTCCCGGTGCAGAGATCCAGAATGACTGAATTTTGGGGGAGCAACCTGAAGAGACGCCGCGAAGCGACTTGGCGCCAGTGACGGTCTATGGTGAGAGAGAGAAGATGGTTGAGAAGATCGTAGCGGGGAGCAATCGCTCCAAACATACGGCGCACTTCGTGCGACCTTCTTTGAGCATGCAGCGCCGGCGAATTCAACATGCGCTCCGCAACTCTTCCCAGATTTCAGAAATTTCCGCTTCCCCGCCAGGCTGAATTAACGTCCTGCCGATCTCCTTCAGCAATACAACCATGATCTGACCCTCCTTGCGCTTTTTGTCACGCTCCATGGACTCCAGCATGCGCTCGGCGCTGACATCCTCTATGGAAGGCAAGGGGCCGATCTTACGCACCACGCCTTCGATGTGCTCAGCCTGCTCAGGCTTTAGGAGGCCCTTGGACCGGGAGAGTCGCGTGGCCGCGACCATTCCGTAGCCGACGGCTTCGCCATGAGTGATGCCCTGAAAGGCATTGACTGCCTCCAGGGCGTGGGCGAAGGTGTGCCCAAAATTCAAAATACGTCTCAAATCGCTTTCGCGTTCATCCAGGGAGGTGATTTCCGCCTTGATTTCGCAGCAGCGGCCGATCACCTGTTCCAGAATGGCGGGATCTCGTTGCTTTATGGCCTCAAGGTGGCAATCCAGATAACTCAAGAATTCCGCATCGTAAATGAGACCGTACTTGACGACCTCATAAAGTCCGGATTGGAACTCGCGTTCCGGAAGGCTGCTCAAAGTGTTGGGATCAATGTAGACCAGATGGGGTTGGTAAAAGGCGCCGATCATGTTCTTGGCCAGGTGGTAATTGACACCGGTCTTCCCTCCCACCGAGCTATCCACTTGTGAGACCAGCGTGGTGGGCACCTGAATGTAACGTATGCCGCGCAGGAAGGTGGCGGCTGCAAATCCGACGATGTCCCCGGTTACTCCTCCTCCCAGAGCCACTAGCGTCGCATCACGATCAGCTCCTTGGGCAATCAGGTACGTATAAATGTTCTCCACGGTGACCAGATTTTTATGCTTTTCGCCATCCGGGATGAGTATTTCGGTAGCCTCAAAGCGCTCTCTAAGCTGTTCCAGCAGCGACTGCCCATACAGCTGAAATACGTCATCGTTGGCAACGACAAAAATTCTCTTCCCGACTCTGTTTTTCAGAAACAGGTCACCCGCTTTTTCCAGCAGGCCCGGTGCGATCAAAATATCGTAGCCACGCTCACCCAGGTGTACGTGCACGGTTTTCATAGGGATTAGATTAGAAGCTCAGGTGAGCATTCCTTCGAGAGGGCTGCTCGCCGTCGCATACATCTTCTTGGGAATCCTGCCCGCAAAAAAAGCCAAGCGTCCTGCTTCAACGGCCAGCTTCATGGCCTGGGCCATGGTTACGGGGTCCTTGGCGCCCGCAATGCCGGAATTCATGAGGACACCGTCGACTCCCAGCTCCATGGCTATGGTGGCATCCGATGCGGTTCCCACTCCGGCATCCACAATCACAGGCACAGACGCGTTTTCCAGAATAATGCGAATATTGTTGGGATTTTGAATTCCCAGACCCGATCCTATAGGGGCGCCCAGGGGCATGACGGCGGCGGCACCTGCCTCCTCGAGTTTCTTGCACACTACGGGGTCATCGTTGGTGTAAGGCAACACCACGAAACCTTCTTTTACAAGAACACGGGTGGCTTCTAAAAGGGCCCCGTTGTCCGGAAAGAGGGTCCGCTCATCACCGATCACCTCCAGTTTCACGAATTCAGAGAGTCCTGCCTCTCGTGCCAGATGCGCATATCGGATTGCATCCTGCGCGGTGTAGCAGCCGGCTGTATTGGGCAGAATGAAGAATCGTTTGCGATCAATGTAATTCAGCAGCGACTCCTTTGCTGACAGGTCTACACGCCGAACCGCCACCGTCACCATGTCGGCCCCGCTCGCCTCCAGCGCACGGCGCATCAAATCCAAACTCTCGTATTTCCCGGAACCCACTATCAAACGGGACTGAAACTCTCTGCCCCCAATAACCAGCTTGTCTGACACGTTTTTCGAGGCCCCCCCGCCCACAAAGTGTACGATTTCAATCCGGTCTCCATTCTCAACAAAGCTGACCGGCCACTCCTTCTTGCTTACAATCTGCTCATTGACTTCGACGGCAATATGGTCGGCGCGAAGGTCCAAATCGCGAACCAGTTGTTGAACGGTGCGTCCGCCTCCCGACAAAGTGGTTTTTTGACCATTGACGATTATCTCAAGTTTGCGGTTCATAAGCTCATATAAGCAGCTTTAGAAGTTCTAATAATACAACGTTTGCGCCGCAAGGATGGCATCGTCACCTTCCTTGACATACCCGGTAGGCTCCCTTAAGATGCATTTTTTGTTGCTGGGAAGCAGTAAACGATGATGCCACCTCAGCTTAAGCACTATGAGGAGTTTGCCGTGCCCGGCGACTGCATCTTCGAGTTTGTTTTTCCCTGCCGAGAATTTTTCCCGTTCCAACAAGTTCGGGGTTTTTGCCAACGATTCTTGCTCGCCATTTGCGGATGGCTTTCGCTTTCATCCAAGAGCAAAGGCACTCCCGGGCGCCAAGAGAGCAGTGTAATCTCAGGGGACTCAAATCGGAAATTCCGATAGACTTTAATACCCGGTTCTGTGATGGAGCACGTAGTATTTTACTTTTTTGCGGGTGTTTCAGTGATTGCGGCTTTGACGGTCGTATTCCAGTCGACGGCCATTTACGGCGTGCTCTCTCTGATCGTCTGCTTTGGCGCGATGGCGGTGCTTTTTTTTCAACTCGGTGCTCATTTTCTGGCTGCCATTCAGGTGATTGTCTACGCGGGCGCGATCATGGTTCTGTTTCTCTTTGTGACCATGCTTTTGGACCCGGAGTCGGAGCGTTTTCCCTCCAACC
This sequence comes from Acidobacteriota bacterium, assembly GCA_016211085.1. Lineage (GTDB taxonomy): Bacteria > Acidobacteriota > UBA6911 > RPQK01 > JACQSY01 > JACQSY01. The sequence continues at coordinate 63,958 of JACQSY010000005.1, forward strand.
GGCTGGTGAAGACCACCATCCTGGCTTTACCCGTGGCCGCCTTCCTGGCTTTATTACTCCTGCAGGCGCTTGCTGAATCCTGGCCGACTTTAGACGTCGGACAGGAGCAGACGGGACGAATTGAGACGATTGCCGCCTATTTATTTCGGGATTATCTGTTGCCTTTCGAGATTACCTCAATCCTGGTTCTGGCTGCTATTGTTGGGGCGGTGGTTCTGGTAAAACGCTCGGATTAGAGACATGGTTCCGATCACCCACTATCTCATGCTGTCAGCCATCCTGTTTGCATTGGGGGCTCTGGGAGTTCTGATCAACAGGAACATCATCAGTATGTTCATGTGTGTGGAACTGATGCTCAATGCGGTCAACCTGGCGTTTATCGCTTTTTCCAGGTTTCTGAACCAGGTCGACGGACAGATTTTTGTTTTCTTCGTCATGATTGTGGCTGCCGCTGAGGCAGCGGTAGGGCTGGCCTTAATTGTGCTCTTCTTTAGGGACAAATCAACCCTCGATGTGGACCAGGCGAATTCCCTCAAATGGTGAGCCGAAGAGAGGTGTCTTGCGCCAGCGCGAGTCCTCCTCACGCCGATTGGTTTCTTTCTGAGTAAACACACGTGCCGTACAACTTCGAGAATGGTTTTTGGGTTCTGATCCTGTTCCCTCTCCTGGGTGCGGCGGTCAATGGCCTTATGGGCAAGCGGTTCCCGGCCGGAATGGTCGCACTAATCGCTTGTTTTATGTCGGGCTTGAGCTTCCTGGTAGCATTCGGCACGTTTTTACAGTTTTCCAATCTGCCGGGAGAGTCCCGCGTCCTTTCAAAACACCTTTTTACCTGGATTGAATCAGGCAACTTCGTAGCAAGCTTTGGATTGCTTCTGGACCCGCTATCGATGGTGATGATCCTGATCATCACCGGCGTCGGCTTTCTCATCCACGTTTATTCGACGCGCTACATGAGGGAACATCCAGGGTTTTACCGGTACTTCGCGTATTTGAACTTATTCATCTTCATGATGTCGGTACTGGCCCTGGCAGACAACTACCTGATGATGTTCATTGGTTGGGAGGGAGTGGGGCTCTGTTCCTACCTTCTGATCGGCTATTACTTTGACAGGAAAAGCGCAGGAGATGCGGCAAAAAAGGCTTTCATCGTAAACAGGGTCGGCGATGCAGGCTTCATACTTGGAGTACTGTTGATTTTTCGGACTTTTCAGAGTGTAGAGTTCATTCCTGTTTTCGAGCAGGTGGTGAGGCGCTTTCCAGAAGCTGAAGCCTCCTTTGGGATTTTAAGCGCGATCGCTCTGCTTCTTTTTGTCGGCGCCATTGGGAAAAGCGCGCAAATTCCCCTGTACGTCTGGCTGCCGGACGCCATGGAAGGTCCGACGCCGGTAAGCGCATTGATCCATGCCGCGACGATGGTTACTGCAGGTGTTTATTTGACGGCCCGTTCTGCCGCCCTTTACAGCCGCACGCCCGAAGTGTTGGCCCTCGTTGCTTCAATCGGGGCGATCACTGCTTTATTCGCCGCATTGATAGCCACCGTTCAGACGGACATTAAAAGAGTCTTAGCCTATTCCACCGTAAGCCAGTTAGGTTACATGTTCATAGCGGTCGGTGTGGGCGCTTTTGGCGCCGGTATTTTTCACCTTTTTACACATGCTTTCTTCAAGGCGCTGCTGTTTTTGGGGGCTGGCAGCGTCATTCTGGCTCTACACCATGAACAGAACCTCTTTAAAATGGGCGGCCTGCGCCGCTATCTTCCCATCACCAGCCTGACGATGTGGATCGGAACCCTGGCGATCTCAGGCATCCCTCCTTTTGCCGGGTTCTTTTCCAAAGATGAGATTCTGGCAAAGGCATACGAGAGCCCGTTGGGAAGCCCGCTGTTGTGGGCACTTGGCCTCGTGGCAGCAGGCTTGACTGCGTTTTACATGTTCCGCCTGATGTTTCTCACTTTTCACGGACGGGGACATCATGAAAAGCATCCGCCACGCGAGGACTCAAACTCAGTATCCATTCCGTTGCTGTTTCTCGCTTTGTTTTCGCTGATCGCCGGATGGATCGGATTGCCTCCTTATCTGGGGATCAACAGGTTTGAACACTTTTTGGAACCTTCCTTTCGCTACCAGTACCAGCACGGGGCATCCGAGACCGCGCATACCTCGGAGCTACTCCTGGCGTCGGTGACAATCCTTGCGGCGGTGCTGGGTATTGCTGTCTCATACCTGCTCTACGTCCGCAAGCCAGGGACTTCCGGGAAACTGGCGTCTCGCTTCCCCTCCGTGTACCGAATTCTGGAAAGAAAATTCTACGTGGATGAAATCTACGATTTCTTGGTAGTGCATCCGCTCTACCGGCTGGCGGTGAGGACGCTGTGGAGAACCATTGATGTGCGCTTGATTGACGGAACTGTAAATGGCACAGGTTCCTTTTTTCAGGCCTGGGGACATCTACTAAAAAGAATTCAGGCGGGTTACGCGCGCATCTACGCCAGTTGGGTTCTGTGGGGAGCGCTGCTGGTAATCCTTTACTGCTACTTCAGCCTGGCCTGAGACGATATGTTTGCGCCTGAACACCTGATAAGCCTTCTCTTACTGATTCCCTCTGCGGGAGTCCTGTTGGTTGGAATGCTCCCTGGTTCACGTTCCCATCTGCTTCGGGGCGTATCTCTTGCCGTCGTCATCGCAACGTTAATTTGTTCGCTTGTGATCACGACCTATTTCGATCCTTCTTCAGGATCTATGCAGTTAGTCCAGAACTCCCTCTGGTTTAATGCCGGGATCTTCCACGTGAGATACCACGTCGGCGTGGACGGCATCAGCCTGTTGCTGGTCTTGCTAACGACCTTGCTGATGGTTTTGTCAATCCTCGCCAGTTGGAGCATTACACGGGAGCTTAAGCTGTACCTCGCTTTTATGCTTTTCCTGGAATTGGGGATGCTGGGCGTCTTTGTGGCGCTGGACCTAATACTTTTCTACGTCTTCTGGGAAGTGATGTTGATTCCCATGTACTTCCTCATAGGCATGTGGGGAGGCGAGCAGCGAATCTACGCAGCCGTGAAGTTTTTTCTGTACACCATGGCGGGCTCGCTTCTCATGCTGGCCGCCGTCATTACTCTGTATTTTTACAATGGCGGTGAAAATTTCGATCTCCTGGAGATCACCGCCCGGATTGGAGACGGCAGGATCGTGCTTCCTCCGGGAGTCGAATATTTGCTCTTTCTGGCCTTCTTTATTGCGTTTGCCATTAAGGTCCCGCTGTTTCCATTCCACACCTGGCTTCCTGACGCCCACGTAGAGGCTCCTACTGCAGGTTCCGTGGTTCTGGCGGGGGTACTTTTGAAGATGGGAACCTACGGACTGCTGCGCTTTTGCATTCCCTTGTTCCCGGCTGCTTCCATTCAGCTGGCGCCGGTTATCTCGATTCTGGCTCTTATAGGAATCGTCTACGGGGCGCTAGTGGCCATGGTTCAGCCCGACGTGAAGAAACTGGTGGCTTACTCATCGGTCAGCCACCTGGGCTTCGTGGTGCTGGGCATCTTTGCGCTGAACTTTCAGTCAATCCAGGGAGCGCTCTACCAGATGATCAATCATGGGTTGTCGACCGGGGGGCTGTTCCTTCTGGTGGGAATGCTCTACGACCGGCGCCATACTCGAATGATCTCCGATTTTGGAGGCCTTGCTCATGCCACGCCGCGACTGGCTGCATTTTTCATGATTGTGACGCTGAGCAGCATTGGATTGCCTGGACTAAACGGCTTTGTCGGGGAATTTTTGATTTTGCAAGGCACTTTTTTGAGAAGCAGCACCTGGGCTGCTATCGCTGCATCGGGAATGGTGCTCTCAGCTGTTTACATGCTCTGGATGTACCAGCGGGTTTTCTTGGGGGAGATCACGCATGAGCCCAATCGTGGCTTGAAGGATTTGAACTCGAGAGAAACTCTAATCCTGCTGCCTCTGGTGATTCTGTTCGTTTGGATGGGAATTTATTCTCAATCCTTCCTGCGACTGATGGACCCCTCTGTGGAAAACGTGCTCCAGCGAGTCGAGGAATTCCAGGACCGGCTGCTTCCTCGCTACCGGGTCTCAGGGGAATACGATGGATCTTGAATACACCACGCTCCTTCCTGAAATCATCCTTTCTCTTTCAGGAATCCTGCTCATGATGTCGGCCCCCATGGTGGATCGGGAGCGCCAACATTCGCTGGGCTATCCCGCGTTGCTAGGAATTGGGACCGCGTTTGCCGCGACCGTGGTGCAATGGGGTCTTTCGGGAGAGGGTTTTTACGGTATGGTGTTTCAGGACAGCTTCAGTCAGCTGTGCAAGCTGCTTTTCCTCTTTTCTGCCGCAGCCATCACCCTCTCCGCGATGAGCTATCTGGAACGGGAAAAGCTCCTGCACGGTGAGTTCTTTGCACTTCTCTCCTTCGCCACTGTCGGCATGTGCTTGATGGCCTCCAGCGCCGATCTCATCCTGACTTTCCTGGGGCTGGAGATTCTGTCGGTGTCTACCTACATTCTGGTGGCGTTTCGCGAGAAAGACCCGAAATCGACGGAATCCGCACTGAAATATTTCATTTTGGGTGCTTTCTCGACGGCATTCCTTCTCTACGGTATTGCTTTTATTTACGGTGCGACCGGAACCACCCGGTACACTCAAGTCGCCGACTTCCTTTCATCGGCATCCTTTTACCCACTGGCGCTGGCACTGGGTTTGGCTCTGATTGCAGTGGGTTTTGGATTCAAGGCGGCTGTGACTCCTTTCCACGTATGGACGCCTGACGTATACGAAGGAGCTCCTCTACCCATCGCTATGCACCTGGCGGTAAGCTCCAAGGCCGCGGCGCTGGTGGCGTTGCTTCGCATTTTTTACCAGATGCTTCCCGACCTGAGCCAGCAGTGGGAGGGGATGCTTTCCATTTCAGCGGTCCTTACCATGGCGGTAGGCAACATAGCGGCTTTGACCCAAACCAACATAAAAAGAATGCTGGCATACTCCTCGATCGCCCATGCCGGATACTTGTTGGTAGGCTTTTGCGCCAACAATGCCTCGGGAGTGCAGGCAATGCTTTTTTATCTGTTTGCATATGCTTTGATGAACGTGGGGGCTTTCACGGTGATCCAGGTAATGGCGCGTGACAATGAGCGGTTTCTGAGCATCAGCGATTTCAGGGGAACCGCCCGCCGGCACCCTTACTTAAGCGCCGCGCTCGCCAGTTTTTTAGTTTCACTGGCTGGTATCCCGGCAACCGCGGGGTTTATGGGCAAGCTTTTCATGTTTGCAGCAGCAATTGAGAGCCAACATTACACCCTGGTGGTCATTGCCTTACTGGCGTCTGCCGTCGGGTTATACTATTACCTGCGAGTCATTGTTCTGATGTATATGTGGGAGCCTTCCGATATTCTCGAGCCGGCGCCGGTCCCCCTTTCGGCAAAAATTGTGATTGCTATAATGATCATCGGAACCTTCTACCTAGGGATTTATCCCAAACCAATTTTGGATCTTGCAAGCGAGGCAGCGATTTTTTGAAAGACATAAAAAAGAAACTTGAAGATAACATTCGAAAGCTGGAACGGGAGCTTAGAGAAGAGCCTCCCCTGGCTCTGAAGACAGCTCTTGAACTGGGCGACCTCCGTGAAAATGCAGAGTATCAGACAGCCAAAGAACGACAGTCTTACGTGCAGGCGCAGCTCGCTCAACTGCGCGAGCGTCTTTCCAGGCTTTCTCTTATCAATTTAAACAAGCTTCCCACCGACCGAGTGTCCTACGGCTCTACAGTAATACTTAGAGATCTAAATACGGATACTGAGGTGACTTACCGGCTGGTCAGCAGCGAAGAATCCGATGTTAACAAAGGGCTGATCTCAACCACCTCGCCTATTGGCAAGAGTCTGATGGGCCGTGAAGAAGGAGATCAGGTCAAGATCCAAACCCCGCGCGGCATGCTCTCCTACGAAATCGTGAAGCTGAAAACGATCCATGACGGTTAGCAACCTGAGCGAATCTTACTGGTAAACGCGGGAACCCGCCAGGAACGAGTGCTTGAGCTTTTGTTTGATCAGCAGATGGTCCCCCAACACGTGTTTGACTTCGTAGGTCTCTTTGAGTGACCCGTCGCGCGACTCAAGCAAGATGAGGCGGTCGACAGCGATAGGGGCTTGGATGCGAACCGTCAAATCTGATTCGTCTGCCGATACATCAGTGCTGAGAACCGCCACCTGCTGCCATTTTTGGGACCACGCCAGCCCCATGCCCAACGCGACCAGCAAAACTAGAGATGCAATCCACCTTTTCATGTGGCAAACCCCTTTTTTGAAATTATCCCTGGAGAGCCGTTGAAAAAAAAGTGATTTCGGGCACTTCTTGGCAGCCGCGAATTTAGCCCGCATTTCTCAAGCCCCTCCCGCTGGGAGCTCAACTGACTGCAAAGATCGCGCTTTGCGGCCTGATTGATCATGTAAGTGCGTGAAAGCTGGCAGCCGGGTGAACGAGAATAGCTCCAGCGGGTTGAGACTACGTC
>JACQSY010000051.1 GCA_016211085.1 Acidobacteriota bacterium
GAAGCAGGCCAGGGCTTCGTTCGCTCCGCTCACTTCGCCCTGGCCTGCTTCTTTGAAAGGTAACTTCTGAGTTCTTTCATACTTCTCTTCCCTAAAACCCGAATCCTCACCAAGGGGGTACGATCTCTATTCCGTTTCCCAACCACCGCGGGAAGAAGACTTGTATGTGGACCGAGACTAAACGATGATGGAAAGATGGTCTCCACACACAACAAAACGCTCTGGTTTAAAAAGACAAGCTCCTTTCTAGGGCTGTTACTTTTGCTTTGCGCCTTCAGCCATGCACAGGGACTCGAGTCGCTGCGCGGCAAAGTGACCCGGCATCGGTTGAACAACGGACTCACCTTTCTGTTGATGGAGCGTCATACCAGTCCCACCATTTCTTTCCACCTCTATTACGACGTAGGGTCGGTCAACGAACACCTCGGACAAACGGGAATCGCTCACCTCTACGAGCACATGGCTTTTAAAGGGACACAGACCATCGGAACACGCAATTATGAAGCCGAATTCAAGATCATGGAGCAGATCGATCAGGTCATGGACGAGTTGATTTCCGAACAGGATCAGCGCTCGCCTGATGCGGAGAAAATCAGGCGGCTCCAGGAAGAGGTGGAGAAGCTTCAACAGGAGCAGAAGAAGTACATCGTGGATAACGAGCTTGGGCAGCTTTACGAGCGACACGGCGCAACCGGCTTGAACGCAACCACTCAAATGGATGCGACCGAATACTTCGTGAGCCTTCCTGCAAACAAGCTGGAACTATGGGCGCGAATCGAATCCGACCGGATGGCCCACACCGTCCTCAGGCAGTTTTATTCAGAACGAGACGTGGTCATGGAGGAACGGCGTCGTAGCGTGGATACCCAGCCCTTCGGCAAGCTCTACGAAAATTTCATTGTACAGACGTTTGTTGCTCATCCCTATGGCCAGCACTCCGGAATTGGCTGGGAGGCGGATCTGCGCAGGATCACGCGCAAACAAACAGAGGACTTTTATCGAAAGTACTACACGCCTGCCAATACGTTTGTCTCGATAGTCGGGGACTTCAAGACGGCGGAACTAGTGCCATTGCTCGAAAAATATTTCTCGTCGATTTCCGCAGGCTCCAGGGCGCCCCGGGTGCATACCGTTGAACCTCCCCAGCAGGGGGAGCGTCAGGTTACCGTTGAATACCCTTCGCAACCATTTCTGTTCATCGGTTATCACCGGCCTGATGTGAACCATCCTGATGATGTGGTCTTCGACGTAATTGAAAGCATCCTTTCCTCCGGGCGCACATCCCGGCTTTACAAGTCTCTCATTGAAGAGAAGAAGGTCGCGGTTCAGGCGAGCGCCCGGGCCCACCCATTTCTCATTTATGGGAAATATCCCTCTCTCTTTCTTTTTGTCGGAGTCCCGCTGGCGCCGCACACCCCTCAAACGGTCAAGGACGCCATACTTGCCGAAATTGAGTTGCTCAAAACCGAGCCGGTCTCCCAAAGAGAGTTGCAAAAGACATTGAATAAGCTGGACGCCGCCTTTCTTCGCGGTTTGCGGTCAAACGCCGGACTGGCTCGGACTCTGGTTCAAACCGAAGCCTTGACGGGAAACTGGGAGACGCTTTTGGACCTGCGGGCTAAATACACGGCTGTCAAACCTGAGGACATCCTGCGCGTGGCCCGGCAATATTTCACTAGGCAAAACCGTACCATTGCTTTCCTACAGCCTCCTGCGGATACTCCCTCGCAACCACGTCCTGCCTCAGGTTCGACGGCAGATGACCCTAAAGCCCGAGAGAAACTTCTGGAGGTGGTCGCGGCTCACGGCGGCAGCCGGAATATCCAGGCGATCACTACGCGGAAAACGGACTCGCAGTTCATGATGGTGTCGAGCCAGCTGAAGGGCATTGCAACCAGCTTGATTTCCTATCCGGAGAAAACGCGTACAGAAATCTCGCTGGGCCCCCAACAGGTCGTGCAGATCCTCAATCATGACAAAGGCTGGTTGGTCCTGCCCGGCGGCGCACAACCGGCCCCCCCACATATCCTCCGGCAACTGCAGATTTCTTTTGAGAAGGATCCGCTGATGCTGCTCAAGATGGGCCTCCAAAAGGAAAGTGCAGTGCGCCAGATGGATCCGCTTAGTGTGGCCGGTCGCCCCGTGGGGCGTCTTCTGCTGTTTACTCCTCTGGGACGGGAGTACCAGATCCATTTCGATCTGGAGAGTGGCCGCCTGACCAGAGTTTCTTACAAGACTGTAAACGAGGCGGGACAGGAAACCGAGGCCTATGATGAATTCGAGGATTTTCGTGAAGTCGGAGGCATTCAGGTTCCCTTCACGTTACACAGCTACCATGCGGCTCAAAAAGTCCTCACACAGAAAATTACCAGGCTCGAATTTAACGTCCCCCTCGAGCCCTCGCTGTTTGAACCACCTGCTAACTGAGGCCGGCCCCAGCCGGGAGCGGATTGCTATGAAAATTCGATGGCTACTATTTCTTCTGGCATTTAACGCCACATTGGCACAGTCGGTACAAAACTTGTCTTTTCCTCCCCTCAACTTCAAGCCTCCCCAGGCAGCCGAGAGACAGCTTCAAAACGGAATGACCGTGTTCTTACTCGAGGATCACGAGTTGCCGACCATTTCCGCCTTTGCCATGATTCGCACCGGAGGCATTTATGAGCCGGCAGACAAGCTGGGTCTTGCCGAACTTACGGGAGCCGTGATGCGCTCTGGAGGAACCCGAGCGCTCAGCCCTTTAGAACTGAATGAGCGTCTGGAGTTCATTGCCGCCTCCGTGGAGACTTCCATCGGCGATGAGTTTGGACAGGCCACGTTTTCCGTGCTCAAAAAAGATCTCGAAAATGGTCTTGAGCTATTCAGCAGCGTGCTGCGTGAGCCGGCTTTCGACCCGGCTCAGTTTGAGCTGTCCCGCGAGCAGCTTCGGGAAGGCATTCGCCGACGCAATGACTTCCCTTCCTCAATAGTCTCGCGTGAATACACAAAGCTTGTCTACGGAGCTGACCACCCCCTGGCACGTACCGTGGAAATGACTCACCTGGACCGCATTCAACGGGAGGACCTGGCGGCTTTTCACCAAAAATATTTCCATCCCAATAATATTATTCTCGGCGTCTCCGGTGATTTCGACTCGGACGAAATGATGGTGCTCCTGGAAAAACATCTGGGAGATTGGAAACCTGTCACCATAGATTTTCCGGAAGTGGCCGGCGTCTCCACCGAGTTGAATCCATCCTTGAATTACATTGCCAAGGACATCAACCAGACCAACATTCGCCTTGGCCATCTGGGGATCAAACAGAGCAATCCGGATTATTTCGCGGTGACCGTAATGGATACGATTCTGGGAGGAGGCTTTTCTTCCCGCCTGTTCCGGACTATCCGTAGCGAGCAGGCGCTTGCCTACAGCGTGGGAAGCCACTTCGGCGCAGGCATGCGTGAATATGGAATATTCTCAGTGTTTCTGGAAACAGCAGCGGGTTCCACCCTGCGGGCGGTGCAGTCTTCGGTGGAACAAATTCGAAGGATGCGTGAAACTCCAGTGACACCCGAGGAGCTGGAAATCGCCAAGGAATCCGTGCTTAATTCTTTTGTATTCGCCTTTGACAATCCTGCTGAGATTGTCAATCGCCAGGTGCGCTACCGGTTCTTTGCACTCCCTTCCGACTACCTGGAGAAATACAGAGATCGCGTGGCAAGTGTTTCCGCGCAAGACGTTTTGGACGCAGCTCGCAAATATCTGAATCCCGACCGCCTTACCATTCTGGCGGTCGGGCCTGAAACAGCAAGAAAAGCGCTCTTCACGTTGGGCGGCGTGCGTGAACTCCCTCTGGAAACGGCTCGATGAAAGGCGCTATTTCAAATACCCGTTTTGCATGAGCACTTGCGTCAGCTCCTGTACGGAGGCCGCCGATTTCTGAAGCTGGGCCTTTTCATCGGTGGTGAGATTAATCTGAAGGACCTCTTCCATTCCTCCCCGACCCAGCTTTGCAGGCACACCCACGAAAAGGTTGCTGATGCCGTATTCACCCTCCAGGTACACGGCACAGGGTAGAATTTTCTTCTTGTCTTTCAAGATGGATTCAACCATTTCAACCACGGAGACGGCCGGAGCGTAATAAGCACTGCCTTCTTTGAGCAGCTTCACTACCTCAGCTCCTCCGTCACGAGTACGCTGGATGATGGCCTCCAACCGATCTTTGGAAATTAGTTCCGTTATAGGAATTCCAGCTACGGTTGAGTAGCGCGCCAGGGGCACCATGGTGTCACCATGGCCTCCCAGTACAAAAGCGTGGGTACTCTCTACAGAAACCTTCAGCTCCTGAGCAATGAAGGTTCTAAATCGCGCCGAGTCGAGAACCCCGGCCATACCCAGCACTCGCTGACGGGGAAATCCACTGACGTGCTTTGCTACCTGGCACATTGCATCCAGAGGGTTGCTGACCACAATGAGGATGGCTTCCGGACTGTATTTTGCTACGTTCTCCGTGACCTGCTTGACAATTCCAGCATTTTTGAGCAACAGGTCGTCGCGACTCATTCCGGGCTTGCGAGGCAGGCCGGCAGTGATCACCACGATATCTGAGTTTGCAGTACTCTCGTAAGAGTTTGAACCGGCTAAGCGGCTGTCATAGCCCTCGACCGGTCCCGCCTCCAGCAGGTCCAACGCCTTTCCCTGCGGCATTCCTTCAATAATGTCCACCAGAGCAACATCGGCTAATTCTTTTTGCGCTACGTGCAGGGCGGTGGTTGCGCCTACATGTCCGCTCCCGATCACACTGACTTTGTTACGCATCCTTATGCCTTCTTGTACTTTGATCAATCTTGGCTACATGTTTTCGATGATTGCAAATCCAAACTGGCTGGTTTTTAGAACAACCGCACCCTCCATCTGCCTCTCCAGATCGTAAGTCACTCTTTTCTGAGAAATCGTCTTGCTCAGTCCGGAATATACAAGGTCGGAAGCCTCTTTCCATCCCAGGTGGTCCAACATCATTACGCCGGACAAGATCAAGGATCCCGGGTTCACCTTATCCTGGCCTGCATATTTGGGAGCTGTGCCGTGAGTGGCCTCAAACAGGGCTGCCTCATCTCCAATGTTGGCCCCGGGCGCCATTCCCAAACCGCCGATTTGAGCCGCACAGGCGTCGGAAAGATAGTCACCGTTCAGGTTGGGAGTCGCCAAAATCTCGTACTCGTCGGCGCGGAGCAGGACCTGCTGGAAGATGCTGTCGGCAATGCGATCGTTGATCATCACCTTGCCCTCAGGAATCTTGCCTTTGTGCTTTTCCCAGATCTCGTTTTCATCAATCACGGAGTCTGCGAATTTCTCTTTGGCTAACTCGTAACCCCAGTCGCGAAAGGCTCCTTCAGTGAACTTTTGAATGTTTCCTTTGTGGACCAGCGTCACCCGCTTACGGCCGTGCTCAATCGCGTACTGGATCGCTTTGGATACCAGCCGTTTGGTTCCAAATGCAGAGATGGGCTTGATCCCTATCCCAGAACCTTTGCGTATGTTTTTGTTAAGGCGCGTATTGATGAAATCTATCAGCTGGTCTGCTTCCGGGGTTCCGGACTGCCACTCGATGCCCGCATACACATCTTCGGTGTTCTCCCGAAAGATCACCATGTTGACCTTGTGGGGTTCTTTAACCGGAGAAGGAACTCCGGCGATATAACGCACAGGTCGAACGCACGCATACAGATCCAGAATCTGCCGCAAAGCCACGTTCAAGCTGCGAATGCCGCCGCCGATGGGCGTGGTAAGGGGCCCTTTGATGGCAACCCGGAACTCTGAAATGGCCTCCGTGGTCTCTTTGGGAAGCCACTCATCGAAGTTTTTCACCGCCTTCTCGCCTGCGTAAATCTCGGTCCACTTAATCTCGCGCTCTCCCTGGTAAGCCTTCTTAACAGCCGCATCCAGGACTCGCACGGTGGCGTTCCAAATATCCGGACCAATTCCATCACCTTCAATAAACGGAATGATCGGCCTGCGCGGGACCTTCAAGTGTCCTTTTTCGATCTCAATCCTCTCACCTCGTTCGGGTACTACCGGTTTTGCTGACTTCATGGTTTTCATAGCTTTTTTCTCTTTCAAATTTAGTACTAACTAAAAATTTCAGAAGGAATTTATACGACGCGCCGAGGGGGGTCAATATTAAATCTTCATAGTACGGTTGGGCGGGTGAAATGCCCCACTCCAGTTCATCAACCTGAAACAGTTTCAAACCGCGCCAACGGCATGGGCCGTTCGGAAGACTTCAAGGAAATCCCAGGGAACTGTTTTCGGGAAGGGATCAGGCCAAACTGCGTGATGACGGCAGTTAAAGACGCTCGACGAGGCGAGCGAGCAGGGCCACCCGCTCTGACAAGGCAGCGAGTTCAATGTGCTCGTCCACGGCGTGTGCGCCGCCGCCATTGACTCCCAGGCCATCCAGCGTGGGGATGCCCAAGGCTGCTGTGAAGCTCCCGTCACTACCCCCGCCGGTTCCTCCCTCACGCAGATCAATGCCCATTTCCGCCGCTATCAGCCGAGCCTGTGCAAAGAGTTCCTCGGTGCGGTGCGTGCGAAGCATGGGAGGACGGTTCACTCCACCCAGGACTTCCAGTTGAACTCCCGGTATGTGAGGCGACAGCTTGCGCATGTCTCCTTCAATTCGGGATGCCTCCTCGAGCGTTCGGAAACGTGCATCCACAGTGGCCTCTGCATATTCCGGAATGACGTTTTCACGCGTTCCACCGTGCGCTTTGGTCACGTTGACGGTCGTACCCAGTTCGGGGTTGGACAGCGCCTGGATGCGCACGATTTGTCTGGCAAGTTCTTCAAGAGCATTCAAGCCTTTTTCAGGTTCGAGTCCAGCATGAGCAGCGCGGCCCCTGATTTTCAGCGTAAAATCGGCTACGCCTTTTCTGAAGGTCTTCAACACTCCCCCCGCAAGGGGGGGTTCCGTCAGGAGCACCATCTGCGACTGGCGGGCAAACTCTTCGATCAAGGCGCGGCTTTCGTTGCTGCCGATTTCCTCGTCAGTGGTATACAGGAAACGAATCTTTTTGCGCGGACGCAAAAGAGAGCGGTTCAGGTACTCCTGAATCTTCATGGTGGCCGCGACTCCTGATTTCATGTCGAAAATTCCGGGGCCGTAAAGCCGTCCATTTTCAATTCGGAAAGGGTTGCGTTGCAGACTGCTCAGTTCCCACACCGTATCGATGTGACAGAGCACGAGAATTCTTTCAGGAGAGCTTCCTTCCCACTCGGCCCAAATGATATCTCCCACAGTAGACCGCTGCTCAAAGCGTGGTTCCAGGCCACATTGGCGAATGTGATCGGCTAGAAAATGTCCCAGACGATCCACAGCCTGCTTTTCGGTTGATGGACTTTCCATTTCCACCAGTTGACGGAGCAATTCCACCATCTGGTCGAGTTCGGACTCGACTGTTTTAATCAGATCTCGATGCGTCACCTTCACCCCAATAAAACTGAATCTCCGCAATGAAGACCGCTTCTCCGCTCAGCACGATCTCTCTTCCCAGCGACCAATCCACTATCTGCACACCGGTTTCAGTGACGACCCTGACCGGCGGCTGGACTTTTCCCTGACGGATGGCACAAACCGCTGCGCCACAGGCGCCCGTACCTGATGAAAAAGTAGGCCCGACTCCTCTCTCCCAAATCTGGATGCGAATCTGATTGACCCCTTCCACTTTCGCGAAGCTTACGTTGGTCCGTTCAGGAAATCGAGGATGCCTTTCCAAGGCTGCTCCGATGCGTTCAAAACGAGAGCGGTCGGGAAACTCATCTACAAAGACAACGCATTGGGGATTCCCCACGGAAACCGCGCTGACTTTGACCTGTTGTCCGCCCGCTTCAAGGAGCAAATCCTGAACCTCCTCCAAACCCTTCGCTGCTTCAAAGGGAATCTTAGCCGGGTGAAATTGCGGCAGTCCTAGATTGGAACGAAATGCCCAGCTGCCGGCTGCGGTCCTGTGCAGATGGTATTGTTTGCGACCGGATGAGGTCTGCAAAATCGTTAACGGCCCCTGAATATGACCGTGCTGATGAAGAAAAGCGCAGGCACACCGGGTTCCGTTGCCCGACATGCCGGCTTCGCTTCCATCGCGGTTGAATATTCGTACAGCGAAGGCTCCATCTTGAGGGCTGGTCTTAACAAGAATACATCCATCCGCACCCACACCCCTGTGGGTATCACAAATGTTCACAGCGAATCTCGAGTACTGCTCTTCTGAAATCTGCCCGGCTGGAACAACCAAGAAATCGTTCCCGTAGCTGTGATACTTTGAGGCGGAGATCGTTTTTAAGCTCATAAGGCGGCGCGTTACTGCTCTTTAGAAAATCCGGATTATCCTATGGCAGGCTGTTATTTGCAAAAGGCAGAATGAGCGGTCTAGTCATTGTACGAACTGAAGCTTGCGGTCCTTGCCAAAGAGGATATCCAGGACTTCCTGAGAAGCCTCCTCAATCGACTTACCAGTGACATCGATAACGGGCCACAACGGGTGCTCGTTATAAATTATTTGAGCGTATTGCAGTTCTTCGAGGATGCGGCGTGGCTCCGCATAAGTACTCTCTTGCAAACCCATCTGCTTGAGGCGGGCGCGGCGAATCTCTGAAAGCCTGAAGGGGTCGATGGTCAGGCATGCTATGCGGCCCTGGTCGATTCGAAATAATTCCGAAGGGAGCTCAAGACCCAGTACGACCGGAATGTTGGCCACTTTCCACCCCTCCTGGGCCAGGTAGATGGAAAGGGGTGTCTTTGAGGTTCTGCTCACGCCCACGATGACGATATCCGCCGTTTCCAGGTCCTTAATCGACCGACTGTCATCGTGCTGAATGGCGTATTCAATGGCCTCAATTCGCGCGAAATAATCTTCGTCCACCTGATGCAACAGACCTGGCTGGGAGACCGGCTCTTCTTTGAAAAACGCTTCCAATTCGTCCATGAGAGGACCCAGCAAGTCGATGCATTCCGTGCCTGATTCCCTGGCTGCGTTTCTCAGCAGACGCCGCAACTCCTCATGCGCAAAGGTATAAAGCACCAGAGTGCGATTCTTGGCCGCTGTCTCAGTGATCTCCCGAATCCGCTCTTCGTCACGGACGTTGGCGAAGCGGGTGATGAGGGCCTCTCGTTTGAACTGCCGCATGGCGGCTTTGAGCATTCGGTAAGCCGTCTCGCCCGTACCGTCGCTGACTACAAAAACATGAAAAGCTTCCATTGGTTTCAAGAGCTGGCTGCCGCCACTCGAGACATGACTTCCTGTAGTCTTTCCTCGACCATGCTGCGAATTTGCCTCAGGCGATCGGCAGTTTCCGCCTCAAAGCGCAGCACCAGTACCGGCTGGGTATTAGAAGCGCGCACCAGAGCCCAGCCGTCCTTAAGTTGAACGCGCACACCGTCTACCGTGATGGTTTCATAGTGCCGGCCGAAATATTCGCTGAGCTCTTTTACGACTTGAAATTTATAGCGGTCGGGGCAGTCCACTCGAATTTCCGGTGTGCTGAAATTCCGCGGAACATCGGCCATCAGTTCGGAGAGTCTTTTTCCCGTCCTGGATAATATTTCAAGGAGGCGCGCCCCCGCATAAATGGCATCATCATAGCCATAATGCCGGTCGGCGAAAAACATGTGGCCGCTCATCTCACCGGCGAAGAGAGCCTTCTCCTCCTTCATTTTCGCCTTGATCAGCGAGTGACCCGCCTTCCACATGATGCCGCGACCCTTGCGTTTTTCAATATCATCATAAAGCGTCTTGGAGGATTTCACTTCTCCAATGATAGTGGCTCCCGGGTTGGAAGCCAGGATGTCTCGGGCGTACACGATCATAAGCTGGTCGCCAAAGAGAATGTTTCCCTTTTCGTCGACCACGCCGATACGATCCGCATCCCCGTCGAATGCGATCCCCAGATCGGCTTCTTCCTCTTCTACTTTGCGGATCAGGTCCTGGAGGTTCTCAATTACCGTGGGATCGGGATGATGGTTAGGAAAGTGACCATCCATACCGCAAAAAAGGTCGATCACCTTGCACCCAAGCTTTCGGTACACGTCGCCGGCCGCGACCGAGGCGGTGCCATTGCCACAGTCCACCACCACTTTGGAGGGCCTGGTGAAAATCTCGAACGAAGAGACCAGGTGCTGCTGGTATTCGGGGAGCACTGAGTATTCCTCCAATAAATCCTCGCCGCGGGAAAAACTGCCTTTCTCAGCAATTCGACGCACCTTCTGTATCTCCTCGCCATAGATGGTTGTCTTGCCGACGGCGACTTTGAATCCGTTGTACTCCGGAGGATTATGGCTTCCGGTAATCATGATTCCACCATCCGGCTTGAGCGTGTGCAACGAAAAATAAAGCACGGGAGTCGGGCAAACGCCGATATCAACAATAGTCAGGCCGGTCGACTTTAGTCCTGCCACCAGATCATTTCGAAGACGGGTGGAACTCAATCTACAATCACGTCCCAGAGTGATACGTTTGCAGCCGTTCTCCTTCATATAGCTGCCCAATGCGGAACCCAGAGTGGTCACAACACTGCTGGCCAGGTCTATGTCCGCAACGCCACGAATGTCGTATTCACGAAAGATCTCCGGATTCATTGATCGCCTTTCTTCAACTCGTTTTTCAGTGATTCTATGACCTCAACCGGTGTGGGATCCTCGCCGTTGAGAAAGGCGAGATAGACGCTTGCAAAATCGCCCAGCAAAATCAAGGACCACAACCTTTCAAACCAACTCTTACCCTCCGCCCAGCACTCGATAGAGGTTCCTGATTGTCGCTGTAACAGGGCCCGTGTGAATTCAATCCTTTTTTGGATTCTAGGATGGTCTTCGACGTCTCGAAGAAAAATCGGAACAACTTGAGTCAGCAGGTCTGCCGGGTGCTTCCAGCCCACAATTTCGTTGTGGTTCATCTCAGGAATGCCGTTGGAATAGGCAAGAGCCTTGCCGTTTTCAGAGAACTGACCTCGCCAACGCAGTGCCACCATTTCCAGACGGTCCTGGCTGCCATAGACCACTGGAAGTTTTTGATGGATGCGAGCGGCCAACTGTTTGGCGCGATTTCTAGAGAAAGGTTCTGCGCAGCAAAGCAGCGAAGTCTGTTGCCGGATAAAAGGCAACGCCGCACGGATCTCCTCAGTTAAATCCGTAGCAATCCCCAACTGCGCCAGCACCTTGAGAATAGGAATGGCCGAATAGCCCAGCGCCGTACGCGGAGGAAATCCCGAAGGAATCTGAACTGTAGGAATGTGAAATTCACGAGCAAGCTTATAAAGCTGCCCGTTGGAACTGAATACAATTATGGGTGCGCCCGCCGCTCGCGCTTCATGAAAGGCGGAAAGCGTCTCTTCAGTATTTCCGGAGTAACTGGAGACGAGCACCAGGGTGGAACGACCCACAAACGCAGGAAGCGAATAATTCCGATGTATGTAAAAAGGAATTTTCAGGCGGTTCCCCAAAAAAGCTTTCACAAAGTCTCCACCGATCGCCGACCCTCCTAAGCCTGCCATCAAGACGTTTGCGAACTGTCCCTGAGCGGCAACCGATGCTTCACTTCCAATTTGAAGAGATTCTTCAATCTGCCGATCCACCTTTCCAAGAATTTCCAGGATTCCCTGCGGATCCCTGGTTCGCACAGCCGACAGGTCATCGAGGATCTCAACATAATCTTTATTTACACGGTCGGTTTGCCTTTCCATGATTATCGACGCCTTCAAAAGCCAGTGTCTAGAGGTTCTCCACCCACCCCTGGTCTTCAATCTCCTGGACGGCTTTTTTGACGTCCTCCGTCCTGCGACTGTCACATACGAGAATGGCATCAGCGGTTTCAATAATTACCAGGTCTTCAACGCCAATCAGTGCGATCAACTTGTCCTTGGATGCGGAAAGCGTGCAATTGCGGCTGTCCACTGAGACATACCTCGTGTTAGAGGCGATGCCCTGGAAATCTTTTTTGAGGAGCCGTGAAAGAATCTGAAGGTTCCCTACATCACACCATCCCAGTTTGCACGGCAGCACCGCCACGCGCCGGGTTTTTTCCATGACCCCGTAATCTATGGAAATCTTCTCCGCTCGGGAAAAAAGTCTTCTCACCCGCCCGCGATCTTCCCAAACTTTCTCAATTTCGCTGAGAACCTCGTAAAGATCCGGCAAATGTTGACGCATTTCCTGGAGTATCTCGTTCACAGACCACACAAACATCCCGCTGTTCCACAGATAATCTCCCTGCTGGAAAAAACGGGACGCAGTAGCCGGCTTTGGTTTTTCCGTAAATCGCTTCACCTCGTAGGCTGCCGTACCGTCGATCTCCTCCAGCTTTCGTCCCCTCTGGATGTAGCCATAGCCTGTAGCTGGATGGCTCGGCTCAATTCCAAACGTGACCAGGTACTGCTTCCTGGAAAGAATTTCGGCTGCTTTCAGCACCCTGCAGAACTCTTCGGTGTCTGAAATAAAATGGTCGGAAGGAAGCACCGCCATTGCCTCTTCCCCCCAGCCGCGCTTTTTCAGGTAAACGGCAGAAAGACCAATACAAGGCGCCGTACTCAGGCTTTGTGGTTCAACGATCACCTGTTCTCTTTTCAGCTCGGGCAATTCATTTAGAATCTGCTCGACATACGATTCACCTGTCACGACGAAAACATCTTCCACGGCCATTATGGGGAGCAGACGATCGACCGCCTGCCTGAGAAGCGAACGTTCCCCTCCCAGCCGCAGGAACTGTTTGGGACGGTTTTTTCTACTGAGCGGCCAGAAGCGCGTCCCGTGCCCTCCAGCCATGATTACAACTTTCATGCGCTCCATCGTCGAACGTTAAAGTGTCGCTCGTCAATACTTGGAGCTAAAACTTCTGCTACTGCTGTTCTGAGTCTGTGGCGGGCCACAGGTACTCACGAGCGACTTCCTGAAGATCTTCTCTTTTGATTTCTTTAAGCTGACGGAGAATCTCCGACTCAGTGGTAGCGGGTCTCTGACTGGATAGCGCATCCCTTCCAATGTTGCGGACGTGCTGATCGCCGCGCTGACGGTGGATGTAAAAGTGGGCAATCGTGGCATCCAATGCCTTGAGAAATTCATCGGTGCGGACCTCGCCCGCAGCGATACGCTTCACATTTTGCTCTAAGACGCCCACTGTACTTGGCCCCCCTTGCCGCATGGCTGAAAGGCTGTAGAAAATGCCACCACCAGCATACGAGTCGTGCCCGATCAACCAGTCATGCCATCGTTCAGGATGGGCCTGGAAGTCAGCAGTAAACGACACCGACGGAGTGATTATTGAAGCACGGGTCAGGTTTTCCAGCACGCGCAAGGCATGCTCTTGCAGGCTGTTCCTCGGGGGAGAGGAAAAAGCTACAGCAAACCACGGGACCGAGAGGAGGGAGAATTCTCTGGTAGTGGACTTTGGCGACGCCGTGGCGACCCTTGCCGGCTCCACAGGTTTGCGGGCGGCGTCCGCCAGCACCGGCGCAACGTCTTGCAAGAAACCGGTGCCTTGGACATTACCGTGGATCACTATGAGTGGATGCACACTGGAGATGGAAGCTTTGACCCATGACTGAAGAGATTCCAGACTCACCGTCTGAATCGCCTGGCTGTTGACACTGGGCAAACCATAAGGATGGTTCTCAAAAACTGCGGCCTTCAACCGCTCAAAGATTGACTTCAAAGCCCCATCGGAAGTTGTTTCCTGAGTGCTCAACAGCGCGGCCAACTCTGCTCCCAGAACGCCAGGATCAATGGGGGGCGATTTCAGCCAGATACCCATTGTCTTCAAAAACGGCTCGAGATACGGGGGAAGGACTGTCGATTGAAAACCAAAAAAATCAGGCTCATTTACCGGCTGCAGACGCGCTCCCATTTGTTCCAGCGTGGCCCACCACTGGGATGACTTCTCTCCTCCCGCACTCTCGAGCAAAACACGCAGTGCCAGTTCGGTCACGCCCGCCGTCTGAGGAGTTTCCTGAATACGCCCTCCCGAATAGAAAAAGCCAACGTGGACCAGCGGAGCCTTATTGTCTTCCAGCAACAAAATCTCCGGTCCCCGCAAGATGGATGTTTTTTTCAATCCAGCTGGTACCGAGGCGGCCGCGGCTCGAATTGATACGCCCAAAGGCTCGACTGAATTCAACAACGGCTCGCGTTCCGCCAAGCCCGTGCGCATCATCTTCATTGCTTCCAGGAACGACTCCGAAGTAAACATTCTCTGCTCGAAAGATTTGGGAAAGTATTCCAAAAGAGCCAGGTTCTGCTCAGAAACGTGCCGCTTTAAAAAGGCGGCCATATCGGCTTGTGTAACCTTTTGGATGTCTTCGACCATCCGGTCTCGGGCGCGATAATTACCTTCTGCTTCGTTGCGTGCTAACAAATATGCCCTGCTCTCGAGTGCCTCCAACTGCTGAAGGTAATCACGCAACAGCAGTGCTTTCGCGCGCTCCAGTTCCGCGGCGCTGGTACCCTCGGCTCGAATTTGTTCCAGGACGGAAAATACTTTTCCCTCTGAAGCATCGACTTTGTCCGGTTCCAATTTCAGGAAGAAGGAGATCATGCCGAGACCGGGTTGCATTTGGACAGCGGAGGACACGTTAGCGGCAACCTCCTTCCCTTCTTGCGTGAGCAGGGCGCCTCTTCCCTCCCCCAGCACATACTGCAGCAGCAGTGCCGGAATTCGTTCTTGAAGCGAGTAAGCCGGCAGTCGTAAGGCCAGCAGAAGATAGGGCTCCGTGACATCAGCCCTCACATGAAAATACCGGAACCCGTTCTTCCCCGTAGCAGCTGTTTCTTCCCCCTTCTCAGCGCCCGGTGGCGTGCGGGCCGGTGACGAAAACACCTGCACTATCTTTTGCAATAGCTGATGGCGATCCACCGCCCCGGACACCACCAGTATGTGGTTGGAAGGCCTGAATATCCTCTGTGAATAAGCGTTCAAGGAGACGGCGTCAAGCTCTCGTGAGATTGGGGGAGCGGAAACTCTCCTCAAGTCCAGCAGTGCATTCATCCGATCATGAGCAGCCAGAAAGTAATCCTGCGTCAACTGCTGGCCCTCTCTGACCAGCCAGGCAATTTCTTCTTGAAGAACTTGCGGGTCAATACGGAGATTTTGAAGAGCTTCCCTCCGCGCCTCAATGATTTTGACGACGTTCTCGGCAGGACCAACGTCGTAAAAAAACAAATGGTCTGGTCCGACATCAGAACCGCTAATCGCCCCTAATTCGCCCAGCTGTTCCTTGAAAGGGGTGCCGGACTGAGTAGGCAGCTTTTCTCGCAATCGGCTGAGGAGGCGTGAAGCTCCGGCAAGAGAGGCCGGTTCGTCTGACCAGCCCCGGCGGAAATAGCTGGCCACTGCCGCTAAAGGACGTTCGATCCGGTCCTCGACCAGCACCGTCATTCCGTTGGCGAGTACTGCCCGCGTGATATTTCCATGGTCTTCACGAGAACGCAGAACCTGCGACTTGGGGATGGATTGTGGCCGCGAGGGAGGCGGCTGTTGGGCCAAGGCGGAAGTGGCAACCCAGGCGAAGCCTATCAAGAACTGCTTCCACTTCATTAAAAAAGCCTATCAACTCACCCCACTGAAAAGCAATTGGATTGCACAGAAGATCTGGCGGTCAATGTTGCTTTTACACCTTTAGTGAATTCATGTATTTTAGGTGGTGCAAATGAAGACGAAGGGAATGGAACAGCCACAGCTGGTAGAGGGTCTTCGCAAGCTTGAGGATGAAGCTATCGACGAACTCGTGCACCAGTATTCTCGTCCCCTGTTCGGCGTGATTCTGAATTACACCAAGAACCCTCAGGATGCAGAAGAGATCCTGCAGGACACGCTGGTCAAAATCGTGCGCAAGATTGAGACCTTTCGTGACCAGGGAGATATCTGGCCCTGGATCAAGCGGATTGCCATCAACAACTCCATCATCTGGCTCCGCAAGAATCGAGCCACCCGGGAACACGAATTACGCATGGATGATCACCTGCCGCAATTCTCGGCGGACGGCCAGCATAGCCATCCCGTTTTTGACTGGGGTGTGGATCCCGAACAGCTGCTGCTCAACAAGGAAGTTGGTGGCTTGATTTACGACGCTGTGCAGGTGCTTCCCTTCGAATATCGCGCTCCTCTGGTTTTAAGAGAGATTGAAGGTTACTCCATACGAGAAATTTCTGCCTTGCTGGGGATTAAAGAGGCCGCTACCAAAACCCGTATTCATCGCGCCAGGCTCTTCGTCCGTGAACGATTGGCTAAGCATTTCAGCGGTCGGCATTTCGGAGGTTTGCTATGAAAGCCTTCATTAGCTGCAAACAATGCACCGACCTATTAATGGATTACCTGGAAGGAACACTTGACACCGGTATTAAACAGAGGCTTGACGAACACCTTTCAGCCTGCCCACCCTGCTTGAATTTCCTGCGTACTTATAAGACGTCTTCAGAACTGACGCGCCGCTTGCGGGACCAGCAAGTTCAAATCCCCCGCGCCATGGAAAATCGACTCAAATCGTTTCTCAGAGAGCAAGTCAAGAAATCCTGAAGGTAGACAGACCCGAAGCCCGCCCATTGCCAACGGCAAACACAAACATTGAAAGCCTCATGAGTCTGCTTGCAAAGGCTTATTCCTGTGGCAAACGTTTGCGGCTACGAAGAACGATTTAACAGGACATAAAGAGCGCCAAAGCCTCCATCCACCGGACGCGCGGATGTGTAGGCGACGACATGGCGGGCGAGGCGCTTTTGCCGAAGCCAGCTTTGTACTTTTTCCTTCAATATCCCGGCGTGGTTACGAGAGTTTTTGCCTTGACCGTGGATGAGGCGCACACAGGTGAGTTGGCGTTTGACACACTGGCGGATAAACAATTCCACCTCCAGCCGGGCTTCTTTTTGTGTCATGCCGTGAAGGTCCAGCTCCGCTTGAACTGAGAACCTTCCTTCCCGCAGACGTCTGAGGAGCATCGGATTGTTTGAAGGCAAGCTCCCTTCCACATATTCGCCGCTGTAAAACCACTCAAACTCTGTTTTACCGTTGACGAGATCCTGCAAAACGTCAGCGGAGGAGGAGCAGGCTGCGGGAACCCGCGCCTTTTTTTCCAGCTCGACACGTTGGTTCTCAAAAGACAAAGGGCGAACGCCGCACATTGCTTCCTTAAGGAGCTCTTGCTCGTCGACTGTTCCTTCACCATCGGTCAAAAAAGGATTCAGTTTCTCATCCATCGGAGGCCCTGTTTATCAAGAATTCAAGCGCCGACGCCTGACGTACGCCGCCACAGGCGCCAGCTTAATACCAGCCCAAGGAGTAGCTTGAATATATCCAACCCTACGTAGAGACCATGCAGTATCCCGAAGCGGCGCCGGGCCGCTGCCTCTCCCAAAGCGAAATCAAGCTTTTCTCCTTCCCTGACCATCTCCGGGGTGACGTAGGCAGCAAACGCGATGACGATTCCTCCCATTAGAGAGACGAGAAGAAGATCGTATTTCTTTCCCTGATGACTGCCGGGCGCGACGATCGCCAACAACAGCACCGCAAGTACAATTTGTAGCACAGCCCAGTGATGAAAAAAGTACCGATTCAATTCGGCAGCAAGGTGCCGAAAGAGAGGCCTGAGCTGGTCTTCTTCAAGCGGCCCGGCCGCTTTTTCAATCTTCTCCACAGCCGCGAGGACCTGCTCCACCATCGAAAAGTTAGTCGAGGCAATCCACCAGATCAAAACGGTTCCCAATAGCCATCCGCCCAGCAAGAAAAGTCCTGATTTTTCCCTGATCATCGACTCCTTCGCTACGCTCACCCGGCTGGGCGAAGCTTGAATGCGAGGTTTTGAAATTATATATAATATCTAGTTCCACTTGCCAAAATGTTAAGGAGGAAAGCTTATGAAGCGCGTCTCTGTTTCTCTTTTCGCACTGTGGCTTTCGGGCAGCCTCTTCACGTGGGCTGCGGAGGCCATCAAGACGGGTACTCTTGTCGATGCCAATTGTGGTCCGAAGATAGCGGCGGATGCAGCCAAAGCTTCTGGCCATAAAGTATCCTGTGCAAAGTCGGACAACTGCAAGAACGCCGGATACGGCATTGTTGCTGATGGGAAATTCCTGAAATTCGACAAAACCGGCGACGCTCAGGCCTGGAACATCCTGGAAAAGACCAGCAAAGAGAGTGAAGTCAAGGTAACCGTCACTGGCCATCTCGAGGGTAATAACCTTCAGGTCAGCAAGATCGAAGAAGCAAAGTAATCTCCCCAAGAGGCTCGGCTGAATTAGCAGTTTCAGCCGGGTTCCCCTCCCCACTCGCCCAAAGGGTTGCGGCGGGACAGCCATCGCCTTGTTGCTCCTCTTCGCCGATGGACCGGCATCGCCTCGTCGTCACGTCTCGATCTGGCCGCCGTTGCGCTCGCAACAAACGTGACCGTATTGATGAATTGGGGTACTCAGTCCCGCCTCTTTCCTAAAACAACGCTTGCGACTTTTTTTCACAATGCTAAGATCCCGCTGTTGTGGGTATCCTCAGCAGCAAGCCGCACTTGATCTTTCTGCGAAATAAGTGGGACAGGTGAATCCTTATGAAGATGAAAAAAGCATTACTTGCGTGGTGTTTTCTCAGCACACTTCCCTGCCTTCAAGCCCAGGATCTGATCATTGAAGGTGGAACACTCATCGATGGTACCGGAGGTCCTCCCATTCAGGATGCGACCATTGTTATCTCCGATGGAAAGTTTCAAAGCATTCTCCAGGGCCGGGCAGCCTCCCAGGCGGTGCCTGGCAACCGGACCCGTATCAATGCGCGGGGAAAGTACCTGATACCTGGACTGATCGACACCCATGCGCACCTCAGTGACTGGCAGTTTGAGCTGTTCCTCGCTCACGGCATCACGACAGTGCTGGACCTCGGGGATATTCCGGAATGGGCCAAGGCAATCAAGGAGGCCGTGGCCAAGGGCAAGATGCAGGGGCCGCGAATTTACCACATCGGCAGACTCTTTGACGGCAGACCGACTCCAGACTACGACGTGATTCCGCCTGACTGGAAGGGAATTCTGACTTACCTCGATTCTCCAGAGCAAGCCCGACAAGAAGTTCGAAAGGATATAGAGTGGGGCGCCGATGCCATCAAGATCAATGTCCGGCTCGCTCCCGAAGTGCTCGAAGCCGTATGCCAGGAAGCGCATAGAGCTAACATTCCGGTCGCCGGACATACTCGCGAAGCTCGAGAAGCCGTTATAGCCGGAGTCGACTTCCTGGAACATTCCGCAACCATCGCCATGTCAACCGTAGACGATCAGGAGCGTTTTCTAAAAGTACTCGAAGAAAGATCCAGGGATCCCCAATTTACGGGAGGAATCGTTGACGACCCGGGTATTCTCAACGATTACCCCCCTCACCATTTAATGAATCCCGCCCGTTTTGACGAGTTGATCGACCTGTTGATCAGTAAAAACACCTTCGTGAACCCCACACTGCTTGCATACTGGAAAACTTACAACCGGCAGGCACGGGTCCTGGATCAGGAAAGCTGGGAGGTGCTGAAGCACCCGCACCTTAGTTACATCCCATTGGAGACCAAGCTCCAGATCATCGACCATAGTCACGCCAGCGACCTTCCAGGCGATGTGCAACAAAAGTTGTACGATGGATATCGGAAAGTCGAACAGTTCCTGAAGGCGTTCGTCTCCAAGGGCGGCAAGGTCGTTGCGGGCGTGGATTCGGTGACTCACGTTGCTCCGGGACTCGGGACTCACCAAGAGATGTGGCTGATGGTTCAGGCCGGTCTTACTCCCATGCAGGCGCTTCTGAGTGCCACCAAATGGTCTTCGGAAATGATGCGCAAGGAGCACCTGCTGGGCACCATTGAACCGGGAAAGCTCGCAGATTTGTTGATTCTGGAAGACAATCCTCTCGCCGACATCAGGAACTCTCGAAAAATCCAGACGGTCATTCTCGGAGGAAAAGTCATCGATCACACCTACCACAATGATTTCAGCGTGCCGATGCACAGACTGTTTCCGCCTTCCTTTTACACGTTCCCCGTTCCATCCCTCACTGAAATTGAGCCCATATTTGCCGTGGAGGGAGCGCCTGACGTCACGATCACTCTCAAAGGCCGCGGGTTCTCCCGTTCATCGGTGGTTCACTATGACGGTACAAGACTGAAAACAAATTACAAGGATGGGATCCTCACTGCCCTCATTCCCGCTGAAATACTAAGGCGGGTCGGAACCTTTCCAGTGACCGTTTGGAACCCACAGCCCAGAGGAGGAACATCAAACCCGGTGAGCTTCATGGTCAAGTACCGCTAAGATCAGGCTCCGGGATTGGCGATACTCGGCTGCGCCAACCGCCCATTTCTTGAGCCAATTCGATACGACCACGGGACAGTAATAGATTGGCTTCTTCTTGACATTCAAGGCAGCCCATTTCTTTAATATGGCTGCGCTTCCTTTTTGCCAGCCGGTAAAACCGGCTTTTTGTTGCACAAATTTAGGAGGGAATATGAGAAGACCTGTGTTTTTATTTCTACTCGCAGGATGGGTGCTTGGCGCTTCACTATACGCCCAAGTCCCAGCAGACTTGGTGCTCTACAATGGTCAAATACTCACCGTCGACAGTAATTTCTCTATTGTTCAAGCGGTGGCTGTTCGGGAAGGTAAGATCATCGCCGTAGGCGCCAGCGACGATGTTTTAGAGTTGGCGGGTCCCAGCACGACCCGTCTGGACCTCAAAGGAAAAACCGTCATTCCTGGGATCGTTCACTCTCATACCCACGTAAACCAGGCGGCGGAAGGCCGGTATGGCGGCGAACTGGGAGCTGAAGGCCTGCTGCAGTACCCGCCTCAACTGGAAAATCGTTAAGACCAAAGACGACCTTCTGAAACAAATCAAGGACATCATAGACGCCTTCAAGTTCAAGCCTGGAGAATGGGTGTACTTTTCCATGTCCGGCTTGAGCGTCGAGAACATCAAGCTGCTGTGGGAAGAGCTGACACGTTGGGACCTGGACAAGGTCACCCCCAACAACCCGGTGATGCTGAGCCTTGGAGTTCCCGCCAACAGCGGCTACATGACCAACAGCAAAGGAATTGAGATTCTCTGGTCTAAATATGGCGATTTCATTGAAAAGTACGGCCGCTATGCAATTGATGACCAGGGACGGCCCGACGGCCATCTGGAACCACCTGCGGGCCGCCTGGCTTATGGGCTGCTTTCCACACCCGATCCCAAGAAACTGGCCGATATTTACCGTTTCGAATTGGAAGAACTGACGGCCGAAGGCATCACCACGGTGTCCACGCGTTTGGCCGACTACAGCATTGAGGTATACGAGGAAATCGAAGCCCAGGGGAAAATGCCGGTGCGCATGGCGTACGGTTTCCAATCCGCCTTTGATACCCCTGATCCCGCACGATGGAAAAACAAGAAGATCGGAGAAGGATCAGACGTGCTGTGGCTGAATTCTCTTTCGTCCGGAATGGTAGATGGGGCAGGCTTCGGCTATTGCACGGACCTGAAGCGAAACGACAAGGCTGTTACCGATGAAGCGGCTTTTGGAGCGTTGGGTCTTGCCGCAGATAACCCCATGGCGGAATGGTATCCAAGGGGCTGGTGCCATCTGGACATTGAGTTTCGTGGAGGCTTGCGGGGAAAAGCCGCTCCCCTGAAAGGCAATTATTTCTCCGACTGGTATGCCGAGGTGGCTCAATATGGATTACGCACTGCAAACACTCACGTTTCCGGCGATGCCTCTCACCGCCAGTTGATCACGATCTACGAGAAAGTCGATGCCGCCAAACCGGGAGCGGTTAAAGGATGGGCCATGGACCACTGCAGCCTGGTTAACCCGAAAGACATTCCGCGTGCGGCACGCCTGGGACTGATGTGGAGCTGCAATCCCAGCGTGGAAGGTGCCTATAACATGTCCAGAGTATTCGGCGAAGAAGCCGCTCACAATTTCATTGCGCCTGTAAAAACAATGCTGCAGGCCGGAATCAACGTTTCCATGGAAGGAGAAGGTGGAACTCGCTGGCAAAACCTCGAGTATTTAATTGCTCGTAAGGACAGGCAGGGCCGCGTCTGGGGCGCCCACGAGCGCGTTGATCGCCCGACCGCTTTGAAGATGACCACCATCAACGGAGCCCGCTATGTCCTCAAGGAGAAACAAGTTGGCTCCGTAGAAGTGGGCAAATATGCGGACCTGGTGGTGATCGATAGAGACTATCTGACAATTCCGGAAGATCAAATATCGGAAATTCAGGCTTTGCTCACCCTGATGGGAGGACGTCCCACCTACGTTCATCCCAGCTTTGCTGGGGAATATAATTTCCGTCCTGCTGGGGCCATCATCATGACACCCGAGCAAGCCAAGGCCCGGCGTAAGACCTTCGTCAGCAGCAGGTCCTGACAGGACATTTCAAGTTGGAATGAGACTCCCGGCGTGGCCGGGAGTCTCATCTTCAGTCCCTGCCGCGGGCAGCCTGAAATAATATCCATTTTCCGCTGGCTGAGTTGTTTCTACCAAAGCGTCAAGCATTTGGAGCGGGTGCGGTTGACGCCTGTGCGCCGGATATCGCAGAATGTCGCGGATACGGAGCAGTGCAAGAAAATGAAAGAAAAGGTGAAGTATCTTTTGCGGGAGGAACAGATCCCCAAGAAATGGTATAACCTGGTGGCGGACCTGCCAACGCCGGCGCCTCCGATTCTGCATCCCGGCACTCAAAAGCCGATCACCCCGGCTGACCTTGAACCTTTGTTCCCTTCAGAGCTCGCTCAGCAGGAATTCAGCAAGGAGCGCTACATCGACATTCCGGACCCGATTCGCCAGATGTACCGCTTGTGGCGGCCCACTCCCTTATTCCGCGCACGCCGTCTTGAGAAGGTTCTGGATACCCCGGCCAAGATTTATTACAAGTACGAAGGGGTCAGTCCTGCCGGCAGCCATAAACCCAACACCGCGCTGGCACAAGCCTTTTACAACAAGGCGGCGGGAGTCGAAAGGCTCGCTACCGAGACCGGCGCGGGACAGTGGGGTTCCGCCCTCGCCTTCGCCGGAGCTGTGTTTGACCTTCAAGTGGACATCTTCATGGTCAGGGTGAGCTACGAGCAGAAACCCTATCGGCGCGCCCTGATCGAAAGCTACGGAGCCCGCTGTCTTCCCAGTCCAAGCACGGAAACCGCCGTGGGACGCGCGATCCTGGCCAAAGACCCTTCTAACAGTGGAAGCCTCGGTATCGCCATCAGTGAAGCAGTCGAAGTCGCAGTGCATGGCAAGAAAACCAAATATGCTCTGGGGAGTGTTCTCAATCATGTCCTGCTGCACCAGACGGTCATCGGCGAGGAAGCGCTTTTACAGATGGAAATGGCCGGCGATTTTCCCGATGTGCTGGTCGCCTGTGTGGGAGGTGGTAGCAACTTTTCAGGATTGGTGTTTCCTTTTCTGCATAAGAAGCTTAAGGAAAAACGCAAGCTCCGCATGATCGCTGCCGAGCCCGCTGCCTGCCCTACCCTGACGCGAGGTAAATATGCGTATGATTTTGGCGACACCGCACACCTTACGCCGCTCGTGAAAATGCATACGCTTGGCTCCACATTCATGCCCCCTGGGTTTCACTCCGGCGGGCTGCGCTATCACGGTGTCGCCCCCTTGGTGAGCCATGCTCAAGAACTAAATCTCATCGAATCCCGGGCTTTCTTGCAGAATGACTGTTTTGCTGCCGGCATTCAGTTCGCTCGGGCCGAGGGAATCATGCCGGCGCCAGAGGCAACGCACGCCATCAAAGGGGCTATTGACGAGGCCCTGCTTTGCAAGAAAGAAGGGAAAACACGGACTATACTCTTTAATCTCTCCGGGCACGGTCACTTCGATATGCAGGCCTATACAGACTTCCTTTCCGGAAAGCTCGTGGATCAGAGCTATGACGAAAGTAAATTGGAAGCCGCCCTTGCCGGGTTGCCGAAGGTAAAAAAGTAACCACAAGATCGGTCTTGTCAGAGCGCATTTTTCGCGTTAGTGTTCTGGTGCGAGGAGAGGAACTGTTCACGTTTTCTTTCGGGGTTACTGTTTACTAAGATTTAGGACATCGAGTTCCTGCACAGACCAGCGGGAGCCTGCAATGAGGAGGAAAATTATGATCAAACCCTACACTGCCGTGGGACTGATCCCCACGGTGCGCGGCATTCGCAAACGGTCCGACATCAAAATCAATCTCGACCATATCCACAGCCTTTGCAAAGCAGCAGCCTGGCTGTCCAGCCTGGATCTGCCGGTTCGCCTCATCGCCGTTCCGGAAGGCGCGCTCCAGGCCTTTAACGATGAGGTCCTTGATCTCGACCACACACAATTCGCCCGTGAGTGTGCCATTGATATCCCCGGCGAAGAGACCGAGGAGCTTGGAAAAATCTGCCGTGAGTTCGACTCCTACATAATGGCCCAGGCCAAGGCAAAGCATCCGGACCTCAAGGATGTCTTTTTCAACGTGGGCTTCATCCTCAATCCCAAAGGGAAAGTCATCCTCAAGCATTACAAGGTGAGCCCGCTGTGGCCGGTTGAACATTCGGTGTGCCCCCACGATGTCTATGACTGGTGGGTGAAGAAATATGGGAATAACCTTAACGCATTCTGGCCGGTGGTCGACACCGAGATCGGGCGTATGGGGATCATGATGGCCAACGAAGGCTCCTACCCCGAAAATGCGCGGGCGCTGGCAATGAATGGAGCTGAAATTGTCTACCGCGCTTCGTACCCTCATCCTGGAACCGGCAACGAGTTCTTCGAAATTCAGAGCCGCGCCCGGGCGCTGGACAACAATATGTATATAATCGCGCCCAACATGGGCACCTACTATTTGTTCCCCGAAGATACTACTCCCATCGATACTTTTGGCGGCCGCTCATTCATCATTAATTACAGGGGCCAAATCGTGGGCCGCCAGGAATATGGCGCCGGGTCGACTTACGTCGGAGGAGTCATCGACATTGAAGCTTTGCGTGATCATCGTGCCCGCGCCAAATGGGACAATTGGATGAAGGATTTGCGGACCGAGTTGTACCAGCTGCTGTATCAAAAGCCTATTTATCCAAAGAATCTTTATTTGAAACGCAAACCGATGAAGCACGCCGAGTACGCCGAAAAGGTCACCAAAAAACAGATCAAACTGATGCATGATCGCGGCATCTGGGTGAAACCTTCCGAATAAAAGGGTTTCTAACAGTGTAAAAAAACAAAAGCCCTTGAATGCTTACAAGCATTCAAGGGCTTCTTTGCTTCTCTCTTTCGATCAGCGTTTCCAGCTTCCCAGCTACAGAAATCTGAAAGCCGGAGCGCCTCACGCCTCCCTGACCAAGGCATGCGGCGATGAGTCCCGCCGCATGCTTTGGTCATTGTCTTAGAACAGGATCTTCAAACCAAACTGGACCTGGCGTGACGTGGTAATCGTATTGCGGATGCGCCCCGCGGTGGAGCTGATCTGGCGCGTCCGCGGATCGAATACTGACGCGGAAGGCAGCCCAAAGTTGGCTCGATTGAACAAGTTGAAGAACTCCGCTCGAAATTGAATGTTCACTCTCTCGTTCACCGACGTGTTCTTTGCGGTCACCAAGTCGAACGTAGCCACTCCCGGAGCATTCAACGTGTTCCTGCCCAGGTTGCCGAGGGTTCCCACCGGTGTTGGCAACAGAAATGCATTGGGATCGAAATATCGATTGGGATTCCGCTCGTCAATCGCAACCTCCTGCACCGCTGGATTGCGATCAGGGAGATCGCGCAGGAACATGCCGCCGCTGAAATTGGCCGGTGGAGCACCGGAGGCGGCAGTGAAGGGATGGCCATCACTCAAGCGAAGAATTCCGCTCAGGCTCCAGCCGGCCAGAAAAGCGTTTGATATTCCGGTCAGGCCCTTACCGGGCAAATCGTATGTGAAGTTCACCATCAGGTTATTTCGGACATCGAAGGCAGACGGCCCCCACATCCTCTCATCGAGATAACGCTGGACTGCCGAATTATCGTTGCTGAAATCGCTGGCGCCGTTGGTGGAGGAGCTGTCGTCTAGTGATTTTGAGAAGGTGTAGGAAGCCTGCGCCTGCAGCGAATTGCTGAAGCGACGGTTGAATTCCAGTCGCAGCGCATGATAGGCACTGGCCGCTTGCATCTGCATCGCCCACAGGCGTCCCAGGTCGGGGTGTCGGAAGGGCGCCGTCGGGGCGGCAAAAAGCCGGCCGTTCTGAACGGTCACAATGGGCGTGTTCCACATGGCTTTCAGGGGAAGCTGGACACCGCGAGTACCGCTGTAGCCGACCTCTACCGCAGTGCCGGGTGTGATTTCCCGTTGAACATCCAGGCTCCACTTCATCACGTACGGCTGCTGAGGCTCAAACTCAATGAAGTCAATGGCCGGAGCCCCGGTAATGAAATTGAACTGCGTGGTATACGCATTGGGGAAATCGATCGGCACCGGAATCCGGGCGCGTACGATCTGACCCCGGCGCGTGATGATCGGCGTGGCCGTGACATCGCCACCCGAAGACATCTTGCCGGTGAGCTGCTCATGGTAGACGCCAAAACCAGCACGAATGGCCATTTTTGCGTCTCCGAACGGATCCCAGGCCAGACCGAGCCGCGGTGCAAAGTTCCGCAGCGAAGGATTTTCAAAAGCAGGATTGCCAAGCACGGCATCCTCCGCCTTGATATTCAGCCGCGTCTTATAGTCTCCGCGCAGTGTAGAAATCCGCCCGTATTTCTCAGTGAGTTCCGTTGTCGGCTCGTAACGAACGCCCAGGTTCACCGTCAAATTGTCCTTCAACTTGATGTCATCCTGAACGTAGAACCCATAGATGGTCTGGCGGAAATAGCGTTCCGCATTACCTCCGACCACAGCCGAAAACGAATTCGGCAGGCCGCGCAAGAAGTCCTCAATGTTTTGAAATTCAAACACTCCCTGGCGGTGGAACGTGCCTTGAGTCCGATTGTCCTGGCGCCTTTCAATGTCGGCGCCAAACTTCAATGAGTGCTTTCCCTTGGTAACGTACAGGTCATCTTTGATCTGGTAGTAATTGCTGATCTCGAAGACCGTCTGGAGAACGCGGCCTCCGGCACCAGCCAATCCGCCGACATTGATGACTCCGTAGAGTGGAATTCCGCTTACTTCCTTAAACGCCGAGAAAGAACCCAAAGTGAAGCCTTCCCGCAACTGGTCATTGGTCGAAAGATTGGCGCGGTTAAGCCCGAACACGAACTTATTGATGAGTTGAGGCGAAAATACCTTGGTTTCACCCAGAGTCAAATATTGGCTGCGTGTGTCATTGAAGCCGATGACATTAAGCGAGGTGGGAATATTCTGCGATCCATCATCCATGGTGTAGCGGCCAAAAAATGAATCAGATTCAGAGAAGTTATGATCCAAGCGCACCGTAAAGAAATTTTCGTCCGTGTCTCTGGAAACGGTGCGGACCAACTCAGCGCGTCCATCTCCTAAATCCCGGCCGTTGGCTTTTGGAAATAGGTGCAGAAAGGGTTTGACGCTCTCCGCCACCGCAACCTGCCGAACCTGCCCGCCGGATGCTGGAAGCAGGCCCTGCTTAGCCGCCTCGCTCAGAACATTGAGCGTTTGGGTGATCCCCAGATTCTCCTTCAGGCCTTCCCAACTGCCGAAGAAAAAGGTCTGGTTCCTGACAATGGGGCCCCCTATGGAAAATCCGTATTGATTGCGTTTGTATTCAGGGGTGTCCGCACCATCAAAAAAGTTGCGGGCATCCAGGTTGTCGTTACGCAAGAACTCAAACACAGAACCGTGGATCTCGTTGGTTCCCGACTTGGTAACCGCGTTGAAAATTCCGCCGGTGTGCTTGCCGTATTCAGCGCTATAACCATTGGTGACGATATTGAACTCACGGATCGTCTCCACGCCCATCATGAGGCCGGCCGCACTGCCAGGGGCTCCCGAGCGGTCCGTAATATTTGCGCCATCAAGCTGAAACAGGCTGGCATTCTGGCGGCTGCCTGCTATGGAAAGCTTTCGGGAGAAACCAACGGTGGCATTTCCCACGCCGCCGTAATCAGCGAAAACAATTCCGCTTTTCAGAGGGGCCAGCTCAATCAAGCTGCGTGCATTCAGGGGCAAATCGCGAACTTTCTTCTCATCCACCAAGCCGGCAATGGTTGAAGTCGTCGTTTCCACCTGCGGCGCCTCGCCGGTGACTTCCACCCGCTCGGTCATCTCACCGACATTCAGGACGATATCCACGACCGCCTGCTGTCCGACTGTCAACGTAATCCCGCGATGAACCGTGGTCTGAAAGCCTGTGAGCTCTGCTTGAACTTCATAGTTTCCCAGGCCGAGCTCCGGAATGCGATATCGCCCGCCATCATCAGTAATGGCGTTTCGGCTGATTCCTGTATCCACATTCTTGGTCGTAACCGACACTCCGGGGAGGACTCCTCCAGTGCTGTCTTTTACAACTCCGAGAATAGTCCCCGTAGTGGCCTGAGCCAGGATCGGGGAAGCAGTAAAGCCAAAGAAAAGTAAAACTAAGCCAATCAGGTTAATGCTAAGACTCTTCTTCATTAATCCCTCCTAAACGAGTCTGAAAGTTCCCGTGCGAACACTGCATTTGCCCAGGACATTTCAAAATCCGGTCTGATAAACGAACAGGGTAACTTCCGGCCGTCAAGCTGTCAAACGGAAACCACATCAAATCAACACGCCGCCAGACAAGCAAAAATCGGCAGCATGCTTTTGTCTAAAAGATTCACTCAAGTAGTTTCGCAACAACAAAACCGCGGCTTATGTTAATGGAGATACGTGACTGGTCTGCATGGGGAATCGCCCAACAAAGCTCGATTACGCGAAGGCAACAATAAAGTGAGATAAGAAAGCTTTGGCGCGTACCAGTGTTTGGGTTCGAATAATTCTCCTCGTAAGAAAACCCCTTTCATCTACAAAACGTACTCACACAGGCACCTGGGATGAGCGGGATGATTACACGGATGGTCTTGTAAGTCAACACTTGGGCTTTCGCAAAGGAATACGGCGAAAAACGGTTGCGGGGACGCTTGAGCGCCCCCGCATGTTTGATGTTTAGAACAGTACCTTTAAGCCGAACTGAATCTGCCGGGCCGTCGTCGTGGTGCGGGTGATGCGTCCCGCATCAGCACGGGCTTGGAAAGTTCTCGGATCAAAGACGTTGCTCTGGGGCAAACCGAAATTGGCGCGGTTAAAGAGGTTGAACAGTTCCGCGCGGAACTGCACATTCACTCTCTCAGTTGCCCGGATATTGTTGGTCAGCACCAGGTCAAAATTGGCGATTCCCGGGCCGATCAACACGTTGCGACCCAGGTTCCCGATCACACCTGGAGCCGGAAGAACAAACTGCGACGGATCGTAGTAACGATTGGGGTTGCGTGAGTCGATGTTCAACTCGGTTACTCCGGGTGCCAGGTCCGGGAAATCTTCAACGAACGTCATCCAGCTTGGTGGAGCTCCCGAACCGAGGTCTACCGGGTGTCCGCTGCTAAAACGGCCAATGCCACTGACACCCCAACCTCCAGCTAACCTGCCCAAGACTCCGGTAAGGTTCCGGCCGGGCAGGTCGTAAGTAAAGTTGAACACAAAGCTGTGACGAACATCAAAGGCTGACAAGCCGGTATCACGCGTGTCCAGATAGCGCTGAGCCGCGCCTCGGTCATTGCTGAAATCCGAAGCTCCGTTCATGGATGAGCTGTCGTCAATCGACTTGGAACCGGTGTAAGAAACCTGGAACTGCAGAGAATTCGCAAAGCGGCGATTCAACTCCAGCCGAACCGCATGATACTGGCTGGCTGCCGTGGTCTGGACGCCACGCAACCGGCCCAGCGCCGGATGACGCACCGCGGCATTCTGGGCAACAAAGAGCCGGCCGTTCACGATTGACACTTGGCGCGGATTCCAGGTTGCAATCATCGGCAAATGAACACCACGGGTTCCGGTGTAGCCCACCTCAATTACGGTTCCACCAAAAAGTTCCCGTTGAAGATCCAAACTCCACTTCATTACGTAGGGTTGCTGAGGATCGTTCAGGAATAGATCGATCTCCGGCTGGGAGGCCAACAACGCATTCTGCGTAAAGAAGGCGTTGGGAACATCGATGGGAACCGTCATACGGCTGGCAGTCAGACGTCCGCGTACCACGATCAACGGCAGAACGGAAACATCACCGCCTGAGGTGTGCATTGAATTCAGCTGCTCGTAGAACAAACCAAAACCGCCGCGAACCGAGGTCTTGGTATCGCCCCTTGGATCCCACGCGAATCCCACACGGGGTGCAAGATTAGCCATGGAAGGATTGTCGAACATGGGGTTGCCAATGACCGCGTCATTCACGGTGACACCCAATCGCGTTCGATAATCAAACCGCAGCGTGGAGATGCGTCCGTACTTCTCCACCAGGTCTGAAGTCGGATCCCAGCGAAGGCCTGCATTGATGGTGAGACGCTCGTTCACCTTAATGTCATCCTGAACATAGAAACCGTAAACCGTCTGACGGAAATAGCGCTCTGCATCTCCGGTCACTACAGAGTTGAAGCTTTCCGCATTGCCGCGCAGAAAATCCTCAATGTTCAGAAATCCAAACACGCCGGAGCGTCCAAACATGCCCTGCGTCCGGTTGTCCTGGCGCCGCTCGATGTCGGCCCCGAACTTGAGGGAGTGCTTGCCTTTGGTGAGGTAGAGATCATCCTTAAATTGGAAGTAGTTGTTGATCTCAAACACGCTGGGAAGGTTTCTTCCTCCCGCACCCGAGATGCCGCCCACCGTGAAGTTGCCGAAAACCGGCGTCGAACCGACTCTCGTAAAACGGGTAAAGGATCTCAGGCTGTAACCGGCAAGAGGTTCATCTGACTGCGCAACCCTGCTCCGGTTGTAAGCAAAGATGAACTTGTTAATCAACTGGGGTGAGAAGACTTTGGTCTCGCCAAGGGTCAGGTACTGGTTGGTGGTTATATCCGAACCCAGCACGTTGAGCGTTGCCGGAAGAGAGCGGATGGCATCGTCATAGGTGTAACGTGCGAAAAATGAATCGGACTCTGAGAAATTGTGATCGAATCGAACCGTGTAGAAGTCTTCATCAGTGTCGCGGCTTACTCCGCGGATGAATTCGGCGCGGCCATCCCCAAAGTCTCTTCCATTAGGGGCAGGATAAAGCGCCACTAGGTCCTTCACGGTATCAGCGATGGGAATAATCTGGCCAGCTCGGTTGCGCAATCTTCCGGACCGCGCGTCATTGCTGAGCACGTTGAGGATTTCGGTCAAACCTAGGCGCTCACGCAACCCTTCGTAGCTTCCAAAGATAAACGTGCGGTTCTTCACGATCGGACCGCCCAAAGCGAACCCAAATTGATTTCGCTTGAACTCAGGCGGCTGTTTTCCATCAAAAAAGTTCCGGGCATCCAGGTTGTCATTGCGCAGGAACTCAAAAACCGAGCCATGGAGCTCATTGGTTCCCGACTTGGTGACAGCGTTGAAGACGCCGCCGGTATGCTTTCCGAATTCAGAGCTGTAGGCATTGGTGACCAAGTTGAACTCGCGGATGGTCTCAACACCCATCATGAGACCCGCAGCGCTTCCTGGCGCGCCCGAACGGTCGGTAATGCTGGCGCCGTCCAACTGGAAAAGACTCGAGCTCTGCCGGCTGCCTGCAATGGAAAGCTTCTTGGCGTAACCCACGGTGGCATTGCCCGTTCCACCAAACTCCGCAAACACAATACCGGTCTTCAGAGGCGCCAATTCAATCAGGCTTCGAGCGTTTAAGGGCAGATCACGCACCTTTTTTTCATCGACAAGCCCGGCGATCGTGGAAGTGGTGGTCTCAATTTGAGGCGCCTCGCCGGTGACTTCAACGCGCTCGGTCATCTCTCCGACGTTCAGGACCATATCGATCACCGCTTCCAGGCCGATCGCAAGCTTAAGCCCTCTGCGAACGGTGGTCTGAAAGCCGGTCAATTCACCCTGAACTTCATAATTCCCAAGGCTCAGTTCCGGTATCCGGTAACGGCCTCCATCGTCGGTGATCACAGATCGAGTGATACCGGTGTCGAGGTTTTTGGCCGTGACGGTAACGCCCGGAAGCACCCCTCCGGTACTGTCCTTCACAACTCCAGAAATTCTGGATGTCCCCTGTGCCGCAACCGGAATCATCAGGAACATCACTACAAGCAACAGAATGGAACCGTTACCCTGGCTCCATTTTCGGGTAAAACTCATTTTGTCCTCCTTTAGGTCCATAACATGAGTAGTGCAGGAAGTTGCTAAGCAGGAAGTTACTAAGCTGACTTTTACAAAGAAATTTTCAAACTCAAACTAGATTGCCTACGGGGTTTCAAAGAAGCGGTGTGGAAAGGACGCTCTGTGAGTAGCCCATTCTCCTGTTCGAAAATAATCCGGCACTTTGACAATTCCACCGGTTCAGCAAAAGAAACGCAACGATAAAACTGTAAGGGTCAACCCACTCCCTTTCCAGCTCTCCGCCTTGCTGAACACCTGGGATTCCAAGGCGAATGTCGGAGGAAGATTAGACATTTTCCCAACTCATTTTGTCAATTTAAATCTTCGGCCGGGTGACGTCAAGCTGCTTGTGTGAAAATGCGGAGGGTGTTGTTTTTCCATTCACGGTTAAAGCGGTTAAAGATCGAGAACACAATCCGATCCACACTGGCGACATTGACAAAGCAAACCATGGGCCGGGTGCGGCGACGCA
>JACQSY010000054.1 GCA_016211085.1 Acidobacteriota bacterium
GACGTCGCAGAGGTGACCCGGGCTGCAATGCTCAAGGGGTTGAACTTGTTGGGTATTGACGTCCCTGAGAAGATGTGATGAACAGAATCTGCATCCCGCTGTTCTTGGCGCTCTTCTGCCTCAATTTCTTATGGGCTCAGGATCGAGGAGCAAGACCCGCAGGTGCCAACCCGACGCTACCGCTTCAACAAGTCTTTACACCGGCCGAGTACAAAGAATATCTCTCAGAGCCGGCGTTCAAGAGTCACCTTGATCTTTACGAGGAGGTCTTGAAGCGTTATGACCGCATGATTAGTAAGGAAGTGCGCAGCCACTCGATGGAAAAATCGCTGGAAACCCTGCAGCAACTGCGCTCGTTGATCCATCACGTCGTCGCCGAAGCGGAGAACGTCACCAACAAAAAGGAATTTCGATCCAAACAAGCAAAACAGCTCGAGATCACGATTCGTAAGGTTGCTGAGACGATCGATACATTAAAAGGCTCGGTCTTTCTTCAATATCAGCCCAGCTTTGAGATGGCAGCGCGCGACCTGGACAGGCTGCGAGATTTGCTCCTGGTGCAC
The DNA here is from genome assembly GCA_016211085.1 of Acidobacteriota bacterium. GTDB lineage: Bacteria > Acidobacteriota > UBA6911 > RPQK01 > JACQSY01 > JACQSY01. Next base: position 564 of record JACQSY010000054.1, read on the forward strand.
ATCTTTGGCGAGGCATTTGCCGCGGGCAACCGTCAAAGCAGCCGGTCGCGCGATATGGCCAGCGTGGACCTGCTCCCTGCGAACGAGGCCGTTGCGCGGGCGGCCGCGGCTGCTTTGGACGATCGATTCACACCGGAAGAATTTGCAGAACTTCAGGCGAATCAATCCCTGGTCAAGAGAGTGGAGCTGTTTATTGAAATAGCGAACACAAGACTGGAGGAGATCCGCCGGCGGATGGAGAACAAACCCTGGACCCGGAAGGAGGTTAATCCTCTGGAATTTCATACCTATAGCGACATGGTGCACTCATACCAGCGGGCCATTGATTCAGCCATGATCAATATTGACGAAAAAGCCCGCTACAAGACGGCTCCCGCAAAGGACATCCGAAAGGCTCTCGAGAAGCTGAACAGCAAGGTCGGCGTCTTTCAGGCACAGCTTGAGCTGGTCAAAGAGTTCGCCCGGCAACTTCGGGATGAAGAACTGTATCGCGAAATCTTAGAAGCTGAGGAGATTACTGAAATCGCCAGAAAAGGATCTGAACTCGGGCTGGGTCCGGCTGAAGATGATGCCGGCTCCCCAGAGGGGAAACAAGAATAAAGGCTTTGCTTTCCTCAGTTACCGCCTTCTCTATAAGAAAATAACCTCTATGCCCAAGATCGCTTCCATAGGAACAGCTGTGCCGCCACATTGTTTTCCGCAGGAGCGGATCCGCGATCTTGCCAAATTGCATTTTTCCAACGGCATTCATGAGATTGATCGGTTGATTGCTGTTTTCGACAACGTCCGCGTCAAGCGCCGTTTCTTCAGTGTTCCCCTGGAGTGGTTTGGCCAAGACCACAGCTTTCGCGAAAAGAACGCGGAATATATTCGCTCGGCGACGGAACTCAGCCTTGCTGCAATTGAGAGGTGCCTGGCAGGCGCCCACCATCGGAACGTGGACCAGCTGGTGTTCGTCTCCAGCAGCGGAATGGCCACACCCAGTCTGGACGCCCACTTGATTAATCGCCTGAAACTGGGGGCGAATATCCGCCGTACCCCCATTTTCGGTTACGGCTGTGCCGGCGGGGCTGCAGGCCTTGCCCGTTGCTTCGACCTGGCTAAAGCATATCCCGCCCACCGAATTCTCCTGGTCAGCGTGGAACTGTCCTCATTGACTTTCCAAAGGAACGACTTCAGCAAGAGTAATCTGGTCGCCTCGGCACTGTTTGCGGACGGGGCGGCCGCCGTTCTGGTGTGCGGCGATGATTGCTCAGAAGAGGGTATTGAAATTGTCGACGTTCGCAGCACCTTGTGGCCTGAAACGCTGGACGTCATGGGATGGGAATTCAGTGAACGCGGCTTGGAGGTCGTCTTCTCGCGCAGTATTCCTCAACTGATCTCCCGACACATCCGTAAAAACATTGAGGAATTTCTTGCGGGTCAGAAGCAATCGCTGACTGCCATAAAGCACTTCATCATCCATCCCGGCGGAGCCAAGGTGCTGGACTCGTTCAAGGAAGCTCTGCAGGTAACCACGGCTGATTTGCGTTACAGCCGGCACGTTCTGGAATCGTTTGGAAACATGTCGGCTCCCACCGTCATCTTTATCCTCGATTTGCTTCAACACGAGGCGCGTACGGCTCCTGGAGAACTGGGGCTTTGTGCTGCCTTCGGCCCCGGCTTCAGCTCCGAGCTTCTGCTTTTAAGGTGGAATTAACTTCCGGCGGAAAAGATGTATTTCATGAAGCGGTTTGCTTCCCCAACAGCTTCTCCACTTCCCTGCGCAGCCAGGTAATTCCTGCGAAGCCCATGGCGTTGGTGCGGTTCAGATCGGCGAGGGTGTGCTCCTCAACACCCCCGAGCGCGAATACAGGAATGTAGAGCATCTGAGCTGCTTCTCGCAACGCGGAGAGGCCCAGAGGCTCACTTTGTTTTTGTTTTGAAAGCGGATCAAAGATCGGCCCCAACAGCACGTAATCAGCCCCATCGCGTTCCGCTTCTACCGCCTCTTTGACTGTGTGCGCCGATTTTCCGACTAAGAAATCAGAGTCACGCCCGCACTTCTCTCGCATCCCGAGGACCGGAGAGATTTGCTGATTGGACTTGAGATGAACTCCGCTACATCCTGCCTCCAGGGCAGCTTGCGCCAGTGAATTGACCAGAAACAGCTTGCCGGTATGACGTGCCAACTCGGCCCCCATCTCTATCGCATAGCGGTTCAACTCAGGATTGATTTCTTCTTCGCGCCACTGCAGCATTTGAGCAGGCGTCTGGAATAACAACTCAAGGTACGACAAAGGCTCCAGATCAGGAAAATAATGCCGATCGGAGATGCCGTAGAAAAGTGGAGGGTCTAGATCAAGCTTTTCTAAAATAGCAGCGAAAATGGGCAATTTCCCAAACACCCAGTATCAGATTGGCAGCACCCAGGCCTGAGACGGCTCCTCGAAAAAAATGATCCAGTACCAAAGGCCGCAAAAAAGGATAAATTGTGAGCAGGGCATTTTGTTCCCACATGCGGATCCATGGGAAGAACAGAAGAAAAACACCAACCTCAAAACAATAAATGATGTAAACGAAAAACAAAATCCTGCTCATCATAGCGACAACAGACTGGGGCTTGTGACTGAAGAGAAGCCGTCCCTGACATTACCACAGGTTGGGAAGACATGAGGTTCTGGTCCAAAGGTTATGATCCAAGAGCCGTAAGGGCTCAGCTGAAGGCCCACAGGCTTTTTCCGCTCTTCTTATACCCTTGATTCGTCGCGCGGCTTAGCACCCAGCTGGCTGATACGGCGGGAAACGTCGCGGTAGCTGGGGTCCTTCTTTAAGATTTCCCGGTAACCCCTCAAAGCTTTCTTGGAATCTCCCTTCCCCTCCAGCGCAAGGCACAAGTCATACTGCAGAGCCTTCCATTCAAACTCCCGCCTCTCCGGAATCTGCAGCCCGGCTTGAGCCCATCGAATCGCCTCGTCATAATTTCCAAGGTTGAGAAAAGTGTTTGCAAGCAGGCTGCAACAGAGAAGTTTCTGCGGCTGGTATTCTGAATCTTCCATTCCTTCGACCGCCTTCAAGAACTCCTGAAGCGCATCGCTATTGAGCCCCATCTCCTTGTAAGCAAGACCCAGCTCATAATGCAAGCGCGGGGAACTGTGCGCCGGCTGATCAGTCTTGGCCGCCACATCGTAGCGCAACACTTCATCGGCCTGGTATTCTTCGGCTCCCGTAAAAAGACCTTCAAGAGCGGAATCGAGTTCGGAATCAAAATCATCAGTAATTTCCTTAACGACATCCTGTCCGCTGGCCGGCTCGCCTCGCACTTCGAGTCCGGGAACACTGAGCATAGCCTTTTCCGCACGGCGCAACACTCGCTCGTCATGGCCGTGTAAACGCAGCAGCTGCTCCAGCAATTTTCTCGCCTCATCTCGAAAGCCAAGCTTCAGGTAAAAATCCGCTTCTTCAAGTGCTTCCTCCAGCGAACCAATCAAGGGAATGTCTGCAGGTACCGCGGAGTTTGTAGGAGTTGGGGCTTCTTCATCATCTTCTACAAGCTCCGTTTCGGTCTGCTCGGTTATTTCAAAGAAGCCCTGGGTCTTCGAAGCAGTCGACGTTTCAACAAGACTATGGAGCGCGAACCTCTCCAGGGCGGGCTCTGCCAGCGGCGGAGCATCATGAACAGCAGCAGGCGTTGCTTCCATCCCAGTTCGCCCCAGCCCTTCCTGGATCAGCGGATGAGCGTATCCGTTTTCTTCCAGATCCCGGTACAGTTCCCAGGCTCGGCGGGGTTCCCCTCTTTTTTCACAGATCCAGGCGAGGAAAATTTGATAGGGAAAGATCTTGCCGCTGACGCTTATGCGTTTTGTCAGGAAGTTTTCTGCATCCAGCAACCGTCCCACCTCTTGCGCAGCGCCTACGTAACGCTGCAGGATATCGGTATTCGCTTCATCCAGGCTCAGAGCAATGGGCGCGACTTCAAAGACCTGGGCCCATTCTCCCCGTACGGCGCAAAGGGTGAGGGCTTCCTGGTACTGTTCCAACGCCTCAGCTTTTTTGTCCCGTTGCTCCAAGAGTTCCGCCAGCAACACGCGAGTATTGAAATCCGCAGGCGCCAGCGCAATGGCCTTCTTCAGGCAGGCTATAGCCTGTTCAATTTGATTGGCTTTTCGATAGTGCTCAACCAGCAACAGGAGGTGATGAACGGCGTCATAGGCGAAGCTCTGACGGTAGTAGAGTTCGGCGAGGATTTCGTTGATCCGGGGATCGGAAGGATTCAAATTGTGAATCTTCCGATACGTGGCAATTGCTTTTAAGGCAAAGCCGGAGCAGGAGTAAAGCTCCGCCACCTGTTGGAAGTAACCCAGAGCTTCCGAGGTCCGGTTCAGTTTGAGGAGCAGATCCCCTATAGTGTTGAGTATCCCCGGGTCCGGAGCTTCCAGCTCGACAAACCTTTCATATTCTCGAATCGCCTGTTGAAACTTTTGGTTTAAGACAGCCTTTTCAGCCGATCGCAAGATGGATTGCTTGTCTGCGTACTTCCCTAACATAACCCCCCGGGACCAGAAGCTTCCGAAAGCCCCTGCCATCTTTCAGTGTGACTCTAACGAGAACCCCCTTGAAAAGTGGTGACGATTGTTACAAAGAGCCAACGTCCGCTAGCGTATCTCCTTAATTCGTGCAGCTTTTCCCTTGCGCTGCCTCAGGTAGTAAAGCTTGGCCCTTCGGACTTTTCCTCGCTTGATCCGTTCGATTGAGTCGAGCATTGGAGAATGAAGGGGGAAAATCCTTTCCACCCCATAACCGAAGGAGACTTTTCGAACGGTAAACGAAGATTTTAAACCGCGCCGATTCAGGGCAATAACCACGCCTTCAAAACTCTGAATCCGGAATTTGTCACCTTCCTTGATCTTTACGTTGACGCGCACCGTATCTCCGGGGGCAAACTCTGGGATTGCCCGGGTCATAAATTTCTGTTCAACTTTTTCTAGTAAATTCACGTTGCACCTCCGTAATCCACGATAAGAACTGAATCTGAACCGCCGCTGCAAAGGAGCGGCCTTCTCAGCTTTTCCGCTTGCCTTTCCTGCGGGCTCCGATACTGGAAGATAGCGCCGAAGCAGGCCGCTTAGAGGTTGCTGTGCCAACAAGCGCTCCTACTGCCAAACGGGAACGCTTACTGCTTTGACGCTCGCTGCGCGCCTCGGATGCGGGCCGAACTATTGTAAACTTTTTTTACTTCTTCGTCCTCGAACCTTTTCCAATCTCCAACAAATCCGGACGCCTTTCTTGCGTACGCCGCAGCCGCTCCTCCTCCCTCCAGCGTTGAATCTGTTCATGATTTCCGCTGAGGAGAATCTCCGGCACTTTCATACCGCGAAACTCGGCAGGGCGTGTGTAGCTGGGATAGTCGAGGAGGTCTTCCATAAATGATTCCTCCAGTACTGCATCACCTTTCCCCACCACTCCCGGAAGGAGCCTGCTGACCGCGTCCGTGATCACCAGCGCTGCAAACTCACCGCCTGAAAGGACAAAATCGCCGATCGAGATCTCTTCGTCCGCCAGAAAATCAGCCACCCGCTGGTCTACTCCTTCATACCGCCCGCAAATCAGGATCAAGTGGTCCCGGAGCGAGAATTGTTTGGCCTTTTCCTGATCAAAGCGAGTGCCTTGAGGCGAAAGCAGGACTACGTGCGCCTTCTGACCAGGCGATGCGCAAGATTCGACCGCCTTAAAAATGGGTTCAGGTTTTAGAACCATGCCGCTGCCGCCGCCATAAATACGGTCATCAACAGTCCGGTGCTTGTCTTCAGCAAACTGGCGCAAATCAACCAATTTGATTTCAAGCAAGTGACGTTCCCGGGCCTGCTGGATCATGCCGAAATCAAAGACACGGCTGAAGAGGTCCGGGAAAATAGTGATGATATCGATGCGCATAGCTGGTGGCCGTTGTGCTCAGAACTTCTTTAACTTACTTCCGGGAAAGCGTGTTCCTCCTTTTGCTCGAGGAGGTAGCCAATTCTTTCAATGCCTCAGGGATCTGGACGCGAATAATCCCGGCCTCCACATCCACACTACTGATGAAGTCCCTGGCCAAAGGAACCATAAGCTCTTTTCCTGATTCAGTGGCGACAACCAGATTCCAACTGCCCTGCCCTAGACCGAAGACTTCCTTGACCGTCCCGAGTCGGCTGTCACCTTCAAAGACCTCACAACCGACCAGGTCGGAATGATAATAGCTCCCTTCCGGCAACGGATGCCGTTCCCGCTCGGGAATCTGCAATTCTCCGCCGATGAGATTCTGGACCGACTCAGGGGTGTTCCGGCCGCGGAATTTTAGAATGACGCGATTTTTGTGAAACCAATAACTCTCGATTTCCTCCCAGTAGTGCTTTCCTTCGACTACGACACAAACCTCACTTACGGAGGAGAAGCGTTCAGGAAAATCCGTCAGGAGTTCTGCAGCGACTTCGCCGCGAATACCGCGCGTTTTTAGAACCCGCGCAATGCTGACAAAGGGAAGCTTATTCAAGAATCTCCAGGACGAATCTCTTTCTCAGTTTCATTCCAGCCGCACCCAGCAGCGTCCGGATGGCCCGAGCAGTTCGTCCCTGCTTCCCAATCACTTTTCCGAGATCAGTCTGAGCAACCCGTAACTCGAGCACTGTCGTTTGCTCCCCTTCCACTTCTGTGACATTGACTTGTTCGGGATTGTCCACCAAGGCTTTCGCGATCATTTCAATCAGCTCTTTCATGGTCCCTCCTGTGAATGTGAGCTTGGATTTGTTTACCCCAACACCCAAGTAATATGATCAGTGCTCGACCGAGATTTTAAGGATTAAGACCAATACCACTCGACCACTTCAAACGGGACCAAGAAACAATCGCTACTGGCCCGCTATGGCGGGCTCGGGAGCGCTCTTTCTCACTTTTTCAACCAGGCTTTTTACCGTATCAGAAGGCTGGGCTCCCTTCTGAATCCAATAATCGATTCTGTCCAGTTCCAAATTAAGGAGGACGGGCTTCTTCGCAGGATTGTAGTAACCGACCAACTCCAAAAAGCGGCCGTCTCGGGGACTTCTTTTTTCAGTAACGACTACACGATAATGGGGATTCTTCTTGGCCCCATGACGACTTAAACGGATTCTCAGCAAAATAGACCTCCAAAAAACAATACTTTACCAAAAAATTGGTTAAATCGGAAGGTTCACCTCGGCAAGCGCTTACCAAGAAACCTTTTGCTGGCGCTTTTCATCATGTCACGCGCTTGCATGTACTGCTTCAATAAACGGTTTACTTCGGAGACGGGGCGGCCGCTCCCCCGCGCGATTCGCTTGCGGCGGGAACCATTAATCAGACGGTGATTAAGCCTCTCGCCCGGCGTCATCGAGTTGATGATTGCCTCTATATGATTTAGTTCCTTTTCATCAATGGCGACATTCTTGAGCTGACCCATGCCCGGAATCATGCTGAGCAGGTTCTCCAAGGGCCCTAGTTTCCTTATTTGGCGCAGTTGGTCACGGAAATCTTCCAAGGTGAACTCATCCTTGCGCATCTTCTCCAGCAATTCGCGGGCTTGTTTTTCGTCAACCGCAGCTTCAGCCTTCTCAATGAGGCTGAGGACGTCCCCCATCCCCAGAATGCGGCCAGCCATCCGGTCCGGATGAAAAGGCTCAATCGCGTCGTATTTCTCTCCGACACCTATGAATTTAATGGATTTTCCAGTTATCGCCTTGATCGAGAGTGCGGCACCCCCGCGGGCATCGCCGTCCATCTTGGTGAGGATTACGCCTGACAAATCGAGTCTTCGATTAAAATCGGCAGCAGAGTTGACAGCGTCCTGCCCGGTCATGGCATCCGCGACCAGAAGGATCTCCCGAGGCTGTAATAAAGACTTCATCTGCTCCAGCTCGAGCATTAATTCTTCGTCGATATGTAGCCGACCCGCCGTATCCACCAGCAAAACGTCAAAACCAGTATTCCTGGCGTAGTTGAGGCTCCTTTGAGCCCGTTCAAGCGCAGTTTTTGCGGAAACATCTTCGAACACCGGCAAATCCAGCGCCCTGCCAATTACGGACAACTGTTCGATTGCGGCCGGGCGGTAAACGTCCGTCGAGACCATGGCCGGTCTCCGGCCCTTGCTCCTCAGCCACAAGGCCAGTTTGCCGGTGGTGGTCGTTTTGCCGGAACCTTGCAGGCCTACCATCAAAATCACCGTGGGGGGGAGCATTGCAAAATGGAGCCCTTGACTGCTTCCACCGAGCAGCTCGACGAGTTCGTCACGGACAATCTTGACTAAATGCTGGCCAGGAGTGAGGCTGCGAAGCACCTCCTGCCCCAGGGCCTTTTCACGAACTCGTGAGATAAAGTCCTTTACGACTTTGAAATTAACATCTGCTTCAAGCAGGGCCACCCGAATCTCGCGCATCGACTCATCGATGTGCTGTTCAGAGATGCGCCCTTCACCCTTGAGATCTTTCAGGACCTTTTGAAGTTTTGTTGAGAGGTTTTCCAGCATAGTCTTCTTGACTCAAAAAATTTTTAATTTTACTGACCTCGTTAGCTTCCTGTCAAAGCCGGAAGCCTGGCTTCGCCTCCATTGATTTTAATGGTTTACAATAGAAAACCTCCATGCGCGATCTCATTGTTGGAACCGCCGGCCACATTGATCACGGTAAAACCACACTGCTGAAAGCCCTTACGGGAATTGATACCGATCGCCTCGAAGAGGAGAAACGCCGCGGTATCACCATTGATCTCGGTTTTGCCCACTTGCAGCTGGGAAATTATCGAATTGGCTTTATCGATGTCCCAGGCCATGAACGTTTCGTCAAAAACATGCTGGCGGGAATTGGAGGAATCCACCTGGTGCTCCTGGTGGTAGCGGCTGACGAGTCCGTCATGCCTCAGACAGTCGAGCACTTTCAAATTTGCCGGCTCCTTCAGATCCAGCGGGGAATCATCGTCCTGACCAAGAAAAATTCAATTGAGCCTGAACTGCTGCCACTGGTCGAAGAAGAAGTGCGGGAACTGGTAAAAGGAAGCTTCCTTGAAAGCGCGCCTGTCGTCGCGGTGGACAGTCTCAGTGGAGAAGGAATTGAACAATTGAAAAAGGTGATGCTCCAGGAACTTGAAAACGTCCATCCGCACTCATCACCTCAGATCTTCCGTCTCCCTATCGATCGGGTGTTTACGGTGCGGGGATTTGGTACTGTAGTCACCGGCACCTTGTACAGCGGCGAGTTGTGGCGCGACGATCCGGTCGCCGTGTATCCCTCGGGCAAAGAAGGCAAAGTCCGCGGCATCCAGATTTTCAATCAAAAAGCAGAGCGGGCGATCGCAGGCCAGCGAACCGCCTTAAACCTGAGCGGCTTCGAAAAAGAAGAGCTGGAGCGCGGTATGGTCCTTTCACGACCCCGTACCTTTCGAGCCTGTTTCTTCTTAGACGCATTGGTTCAACTCCTCCCGGGTTCGCCAGAACTCAAACAGCGCAGTCCCATTCGCTTCCATTGCGGGAGTGGTGAATTCCTCGGCAAAGTTTATCTTATGGAGGGCGAACAACTGGATGCGGGAAAATCGGCACTGGCCCAGGTCCGGCTCGATAGTCCGGTACTGTGCTGCCCGAAGGACTCTTTCATTCTCAGACGGTACTCACCCCTAACCACGGTGGGCGGCGGTGTGATTCTTGACAATGCTCCACAAAAGCTTACCCGGCACAACCGCGTCGAAGCACTTTCAAAGCTGAAAACTCTCCTAGAAAAGTGGCAAGAAAAGTCAGATGACTTTGACGCAGCTCTCTTGAAATATTGCATCGAAACAACGGCCCACTCTGCCGCCACCATGGAAGAACTGGTGGCCCGCACGGGCTTTACCCCCGCCTACCTGCGCGAGCAGATCAATAAAATCAGCGGCGTTACACTTATTACGCCGGACCCCTTGGTCGTCGCAGCTTCTGAAAAAGTGAAACAAGCTCAAACCTTCCTGCTGGATCTCCTTCAGGAGTTCCATCACAATAATTCCCTTGGCTCAGGCATGTCCCGAGAGGAACTCAAGGAAAAGGTAGTTGGGAACGCGCCCTATGCCTATTTCCAGTATCTTCTGACTGAGCTCGAACGATTAAAGAAAATTCAGCTCTCGTCCACTTTCGTTTCCCTCTACGGCCAACAGGTGGAACTGACTCCCTCGCAGGTTGCCATCAAGGAGCAGGTTCTAAGCCGTGTCCACCAAGGCGGATGGCACCCTCCGACCCTGGAAGAGCTTCTTACTAACCTGAACTATCCGGGCGAAACTATCCGGGATGTTTTCTATTACTTGATTCAACGCGGAGAACTGGTCCGCCTCAGTTCGGACCTCGTTCTCGCTCCTGAAAAAGTCGAGCAGCTCAAAGAGCAGCTCACAAAATCTTTCCCGCGCGGTCAGACTTTTTCCGTCACGGAATTCAAAGATTTATTCCAGCTTACGCGTAAGTATGCAATTCCCTACCTGGAATTCCTTGATCGCGAACACGTCACGCGACGCATTGGCGATAAGAGGATGGTGCTGTGACTCTTATTTTTTACGTTGGCCTGGCGGCGGCGCTGGTATCCGGCGCCTTGTCTTACCTGCAAAATACTTTGAGCCCGCACGACAGCAGGAATGATCTTTTGCAGTCGGCCGACCGGATCCTTCAAGAGGTTAGCCGTATCCGCGAGCTACCCGTCAAACAACCCTTTGAGAAACGCGTGAAGAGCAGGGAGGAAATTCGACAGTACCTGATCGAGAAAATCAAGAAGGAATATCCGCCGGATTTACTGGAGGTTGAAAACAAGGCGCTGGTGAAGCTGGGTCTGATTCCAGCAGATCTCGATTTAGAGTCGTTCATCATAGAGCTTCTTTCCGAGCAGGTGATGGGCTTCTACGACCCAGATGCCGATATCCTGTACCTTGCTGATTGGGTACCGTTGGAGGTACAGGAGCCGGTGCTGGCCCATGAGATACTTCACGCACTGCAAGACCAGCATTTCAACCTGTCGACACTTTCCATGAGGGTTAAGGACAATGATGACGCCAGCTCCGCCTACCAGGCGGTTGTTGAAGGGGAGGGGCTGGCTATCATGCTTGACTACCTTTTAAGGCCTTCCGGGCGAAATTTTTTGCAAGTGCCCGACATCGTTGCCTTGAACCGTGAGCAGCTTCCAATGATGGACGCTCAGTTTAAAGTCTTTGCCAGCGCCCCTCCGTACCTTCGTGAGATTCTGCTCTTCCCTTACACTTACGGTGTGCGATTTATTCAAGCTTTTCGGCAACAACATTTTTGGTCGGAGGCTCACCGTCTTTACAAGGATCCCCCAAAATCGACAGAACAGATCCTTCATCCCGAAAAATACCTCAGCCGTCGTGACGACCCGACACCCGTCAAGACCCCCAAGTTGCTGGACGGAAAATGGAAGCGGTCTTATTCAAATGTCCTTGGCGAGTTCACGATTTACCTTTTGCTGCGACAGTTCCTTGAAGAAGAAACGGCACGTCTCGCCTCTGAAGGATGGGATGGTGACAGGGTGGAACTTTATGAATCGAGCGGTCGTCCGTCGGTCCTGGTCCTGGCCACCCACTGGGATTCTCCGGAAGAGGCACAGCAATTTTTCACCGCATACAAGCAAGTGGTCTCAAAAAAGCTCTCCGGTTCACCTCGCCGCTCCGGCGACCGACAGAAAGAATACTGGGACACCGCAAATGGTGAGCTCTCACTTTCTCTAAAGGGGTCGTCAGTGGTGGTCATCGAGCCATAGTCTCCCGGATCACGAATCGCGGCGCGAAGTCGATGGGGATCATCGATTTGACAGCAGTCGAATAAAAAGAGTACCATCGGCACAGCGTTAGGAGAGGAACCACTTATGGGCAGCATCGGTATGAGTGAGCTGATCATCATTCTTTTGATTGTCATCGTCATTTTTGGAGCAAGTCGCTTGCCCCAGCTGGGTAAAGGTCTTGGTGAAGGAATTCGCAACTTCAAGAGTTCTCTGAAAAGCGGTGAAAAAGAAGCCGAAAAAAAGGGCGATTAGTCCTTTCCCAGGCTGAATCTCCTCAATACTCTTAAACCATTCCTCCAGTCTGTATTGATCCCCACACATTGGATGACGTTACGGCATCGAATGAGTCCGCGGATGGTTCGCATTGTCACGTGGAATTCAAAAAGGGGGCAAACCAGGTACAACAACGGGTCCTCCCGGGATAATGGTCTACCTTCAAAATAGCCTTCCCTCGTAAAATCACCTTGCCTCAGATGGTGGCGGACGCGTTCCCAATACTCAAGGCCCTGAAAAATAATATCCAGGCTCTTTTCCACTTTGAGCTCGATCACCGCTAATCTTCCATTGGACGTGACCGCCAGCAGGTCCAGAATGCGGCGACTCCCATCCAGCTTTGACGGTACCTGAGGGAAAACCGGTCCTTCAAAATCAACATGAATCAACTTGGGATTTTCCAGGATCAGGCTTTCCAGCCATCGCTCGGGAAGACATTTGTAACAAGGGTGTTCCATGGCCGGCGGCGGAAAACGCCGCAAGTGGAGAATGGTTTCAACACTGCGGATTACTTCGCGGCTTAGATTCTGGAAAGGCTTTGGATTCTCGAACTCGTAACAGCACGAGTCCCCCGAGCATTGCCAGGCGACTTGTAAGCCAAGATGGCACAACTCCCAGCGTCCTCTGCGGAAAGTGAGCTGAAGGGTTGGGAAGTGCGCCTTGATCTCCTGGAGGGCTGCTGGAACTTCTCTTGCGAGAGGAAACAAAACATAGGGCGGACGTACGCGTGAGTACGTTGCAGGCGCCGGGTAGATTTGCCGGAGGCTCGACGTATCCAGCTCGTACTTGAAACAGCTCGAGGGGATGTCCAGCCAAGGGAGCACATTCAGAAAAACCTCGCTCCAGGCTTCGGGAACCAGCAAGAGCGCCTTCTCCACCGCTGAGCTGCGCGAAACTTGCCGCCACCATAACAGCAAAGATACCAACATCCGCGCCGAGAGCGTCTCCGGCTGCCCGGGAACCACCAGCAGGACCAGGCGCACTCGCGTAGAGCGGCAAAGCACGAATCGGATAACTGTCCGGGTATGGTGGCGTTGTCGGTCGGTGCCCGTCAGTATTCGTATAATTCTCCATTCGGGCATGCTGCGGCGCACCAGCAGCACCGCGGCGTGAAGTTGGACATTTATTTCCTTTCCTGTCAAAAATGAACGACGCAACGATATGAATAACGAAGAAGTAACGGAAAACACGGACAGAACCCGGGAAATGTCCGCCGGCTTAAATGCGGAAACATGTCGCCGCAGCCTACTTCAGACAGTTGAAACGAGGGGCTCGTACTGACGAGCTGCGGTATCTTGTGGTAAAACAAAGCACCAATGAAAAAAGCCGCCATCAAACGGACGGAGAAAAGCGAGCGATACGATCTTAAGTTAAAAGAAATTCTGCACGCAGCAGCACAGGTATTTGCGGAAAAGGGTTTTCATAAGGCGTCGGTGAGAGACGTAAGCCGTGCCAGCGGCGCGAGCCTCGCTGGTCTTTACTATTATTTCCAGACCAAGGAGGAGCTGCTGTTTCTCATCCTGGAAAATGCCTTCGACAGCGTCCTGGAAAACCTGGATACGTTGTCCAACCAGATGGAAACCTCCGATAAGATCCGTTTCTTCATTCATAACCACCTCCGTTACTTTGTAGAGAATCTGGCGGAAATGAAAGTCGTATCTCACGAATCCGATGCTCTCACGGGTGTTTACAGCCAGAAGATCCAGGAGAAAAAGCGCGCCTATTTTCGAAAGCTGGTGCAGATTCTCAACGAAAATCAGTCACGGCGCCGACGGCTTGACCCGCGTCTGGCGGCGCTGGCACTCTTCGGAATGGTAAACTGGGTATATACTTGGTATGACCCTCAGCGAAACAAGAAAATCGAAGAAGTGTCCAACACCCTCTCTGAGATTTTTCTTCGCGGCTACCTGAAATGACTTCTTCCGTGCTGCTGCAGGTGCGGGACCGTGTCGCACAGATCGTCTTGAACCGGCCTGAAAAGCTCAACGCGTTTGACCTCGAAATGGCGGAGCTGTTGCACCAGCAGGTGGCCGCGGTTGCGGAAAATGACAACGTGATCGTGCTTGTGGTGACTGGAAATGGTCGGGCCTTTTGTGCCGGAGCAGACGTTCGCTATCTCGAGCACTTGCAAATGCATGGCGACCTCAAATCTTTCAGAAGCCTCCTCGAAGCGGGTAAGGCTCTTTTCCTTTTGTTCCGGAGCATGCCCCAGATGGTGATTGCGGCAGTCAACGGACCTGCCGCCGGCGGCGGCTGTAATCTCGCCCTCTCCTGTGATTGGAGGATTGCTTCGGATCAGGCATCTTTTGGCGAAGTTTTTGTGCGTGTCGGAATGCATCCGGACTGGGGAGGTTACTGGATTCTTCCGCGTCTGGTAGGCCCTTCCAAGGCCCTGGAAATCATGGCGCTGGGTGACCTGATCTCAGCACCGAAAGCTCTCGAACTGGGACTGGTCAATGAAGTCGTCCCCCCCGATTTTCTCGAGTCTCGCACCGAAGAAATCGCACGCAAACTGGCCGACGGCCCTCCCCTTGCGCTGAGATACATCAAACGGGGAATTTACAACAGCTACTTTGGCACCTGGGAAAAAGTTTTGGACCAGGAAATTGAAGGACAGATCCACTGCTTTCAAACTGACGATGGAAAAGAAGGGCTTCGGGCTTTCTTACAGAAAAGGAAGGCCAAATTTTCGGGAAGGTGATCTTGAGCTCTCACATTTTGAGAACGATGACGACGTTGCTCCTGCTGACAGCCTCGTGTAGCACCGCTCCAAGTGAAACCGCCGCCAAAGAACCGCCTGAGGAGCAACTCGCAAAAATCCCTTCGCCGGCGTCTTTACCTGGACCCGGGGCCGTTACAATCGATGCTTCGCCCCATCCTTTGGAAAGTACGGTCCTGGTGCCCGCCGGCAGTTTTGTTTTCGGGGCAACCGAGCAACAATTTGAATACTATTTCAGACAGTCAGTAGTCCGTTTTCCAGAGATGCGCGAGCGTTTAAGGGAAAGCATGGTGATCCCGCCGCGCAGCATTATGCTGCAGGACTATCATATTGACGAATTTGAAGTCACAAATGAACAATACCGGCGTTTCGCGGTGGCCACTCGCTACCGGCCTCAATCCACTTCCGACTATCTGAAGGACTGGCTAAATCTGACGACTTTCCCGGAATGGGCCGCGACGTTTCCCGTGATCTGGGTCTCCCGTGAAGATGCGCAAGCTTATTGCCGCTGGCGGGGGGGGCGGCTTCCCACGGAAGAGGAATGGGAGAAAGCAGCCCGCGGAACCGATGGCCGTTACTTTCCCTGGGGGAATGTGTTTCCTCAACCGGAAACAGCCAATTTCGACACACAGAAACTTGAACCGGCCGGCAACCGCCCGGGCGACAAGTCCCCCTACGGCGCCTACGACATGGCGGGAAACGTTGCAGAGTTGACCTCAAGCATGACCTCGGTCTCGGGACAATCACGAACAGTGATCAAGGGCGGTTCCTTTATAGGCTCAGCCCGCGAGATGCTCACTTATCAACGTACCATCAGCGCCGTTGACCGTGCCGCGGCCATGGGTTTTCGCTGCGTCGTTCCGGGCCGTTGACTCGAACTTGTCCTCGCCCATAACTAACGTACGCCGCCTCTCGCTTGCTCCTTGACCTCCCTCGCAATCCCAACTCACAACCCTGCGCTCATTGATGGTCCGAGGCATCAGTCTGTTCGAACAACCACTGCAGGTACGGGGGATGACCTTGTGCAACCGGCAGGGCCAGGATTTCCGGAATCTCGTATGGATGCACTTCGGGCAGGCGATTCATCAGAGCCCCCAATTTGTCCTGGGAAGTCTTGATCATGAGCAGCACCTCAGAAGCCTCCTCCATGACACCTTTCCACTTGTAAACCGAGAGTACGTCTGGAATAATGCTTACACATGCAACGAGTTGTTCTGCAACGAATTGTCTGGCAATCTTAAGAGCGTTTTCACGAGAGTCGACGGTTGAGAAAACAATAAAGACCGAGCTCATAACGTCACGTCAATGAAGATCAGTCGCAAGGCCAAACGAGAAGTGCTGCTCATTGTGATCATCCTCATCTCCCTTGTTCTACTTTACGCCTCGATTTTCGGCGATGGTGGTTACCAAAAGCTTCGCAAGCAGCGTGAAGCGTTGACGCAGCTGCAGCGCGAAAACCAGAAATTAAGAGAACTGCAACAAACGCATCTGCAAAAGATTGATCGGATCAAGAACGACCCGGACGAAATTGAGCGCATCGCGCGCGAGCGTTATAACTTTGCCCGTCCGGGAGATATTATTCTGAATCTCCCTCAGCCTGCCCGTTAAGTAACGGCGCTTGGTAAATACCATTGGAGGCGGCGTATCTTGCCAATCCATTTTCCAGGAACGAGACGAATTCCTCTTTGTTACGGGTGAGACCAGGGAACGTCGACAAAATCTCGTCTTCAGGAGACATCACGGCATAGAGTGGAAGCGCAATGGTTCCGAAGCGAGTCTGCTCAAAGCGAAGATTCTCTTTGTGTTCCGGTTTGGTTCCGTCCGTGTAGAGCCGCACCAGGACGTACTTTGAAAAAAGTTGTTTCACTTCCGGCAAGATGAAAATGTTTGCCTCCATCCAGCGGCAGTTTGTACAGGTGTAACCTGTGAAATCGACAAATACAGGGCGTCTTTGGGCCCGCGAAACAATCAACGCCTCCTGATAGTTCTTCAGCCATTTCTGCTCGCTCTGCGGATCAGCGCCGCTGCCCAACCATGCCACCGAAGTCGGATTCCCATAATCCTTGGGGGGCAAAAAGGCGTCGAGTTCCCCTAGTGGAAGTCCCAACAGACCCCGCAGCAGATAAACAGTCAAGGCCAGAAAAAAGATCGAAAACAAGACCCGTCCTCCTCCTATCGAAACCGGAGGAGTTTCGTGCGGAAAATGGAACTTACCCAATAAATAAAGAAATGTTACCAGTGAAATCGCCAGCCAGATCGTCACAAAAACGGGGCGCGTGAGCCACTCCCATTGATACACCAAGTCCACGTTGCTGAGGAATTTGACGGAGGCAGCCAACTCCAGGAATCCCATCGTGATTTTCATAGAGTTCATCCAGTTGCCGCTGCGAGGCAGTGAATGCAGAAAAGAGGGGAAAATTGCCAGCGCAAAGAAAGGCGCTGAAAAAACCAGAGCAAACATGGTGACGCCCGCCAGCGACCAAATCACGTCGCCTTGAAGTGCGGCCACCATGACAGTGCCCACGAACGGTACGGTGCAGGTGAAAGACGTAAGTGAAAAGGTCAAAGCCATCAGCAAAATGCCGGTGGCCCCGCCGGTTCCAGATTGACGGCCCAGAAAGCTCAGCCATTGGGAAGGAACTTGAATGCGAAGCATCCCGAATAGGTTCAGCGCGAATAGAATGAAGATGGCGGCGATGACCAGGTTGACAGCAGGGTTGGCTGCCAGTCGGTTTATTCCACCGGCGCCAAAAATTAAAGTCAGCAAGAATCCAATCAGAGTGAACGTTAAAACGATCCCGACAGAATACAGAGCCGCGTCCCCAACCGCGCGCTTCCTGGTACCGCGTCGTTGCGTGAAGTAAGAGACCGTGATTGGAATCATCGGAAAGACGCACGGCGTCGTGAGCGCCAGAGCGCCCATAACTGCAGCGAATCCAAGATAAGCCCAGGTTGATGTCGGTAAAGCACGACCCCCCGCTTCAGCGGGGAGAGGCTTAGAAGGGGTCGCTGGCAAAACCTGCTTGGAACCTCCCTGAACAGGCGTGTCAATTTTCTCTGCGTTCTCTCGAGCTTTCGATCCTGGAGAGGCGGTGGCCAGGGTATTCACACTCTCATTCTTCAGCGATAGCGCATCCTTGACCTCGATGCCAACTTTCATCTGACGGGTTTGGGGCGGCAGGCACAGCGTATCGCTGCACACCATGTAGGTGACACTGACGGGCAGCATGTACGTGCCCATGGTGGCATCAGCAACGACTAGGACCGGTATCTCAAACTCCACGCTGCCCTCGAAATACTGCGTCTCGATTCCAAAATTCTGGTCGAACCACGTGTGAACCGGCGGCTGTAGAACCGGACCCGCCATCACAAACACGGGGTTTTTCTCAATCTGAATGGTGGTCGGAATCGGCCCTCCGGAAGGCTGAGTCATTGAATAGAGGTGCCATCCTTTGCTGATGTGTGCAATTAATCGAGCGGTGAGTTGCTCTCCAGCCCTCACCTGGTCGACATCAGCGCGCAACTGATAACGGACCACATCCTGGAACTGCTGGCCCAGGGCACAGGTCGACACCAGTGACAGACAAAGGAGTTTCCAGAAACGAAAAAACATGAGCACTAATTTCGAGAACTTATTTTATCACGGGATGTTACGACCGCAGGAAAGGCTGTGAGATATCAAGCGGAGGCGCTATGGACGATCTTGCCGGCCACGATTGTGAATACGGGAATTCCGTGCAGGACCCACCCTCCAAAGGGAGAGTTGCGGCTTTTGGATTTAAACTTCTCTACGTCAACCTTCATTTCCCGCTCCGGATCAATGACGGTAACGTCAGCGATGGCTCCTTCACTCAGAGTCCCACGGCCTAGCTTGAGAATTCGATTGGGGGTCGTACTGAGAAGCTCCACCAGACGCAAAGGCGTCAGGAGATTACGCCGTATCAGGAACTCCCAGGCGAGCGGCACGGCGGTCTCGAGCCCTACAATACCGTTGGCCGCGGCTTCAAACGTTTCCTCTTTTTCAAACTGAGTATGGGGAGCGTGATCGGTCGCGATAGAATCAATGGTTCCGTCTGCCAGCGCTTTCAGCACCGCCTTACGATCCGCAGGTTCCCTGAGAGGGGGATTCATCTTAAAGTTGGTGTCGTAACTGGTAATATCTTCTTCGCTCAAAACAAAATGATGGGGCGTCACCTCGCAGGTGACCGGTATGTGCTGCTTTTTTGCCTGCCGCACCCACTCCAGCGACTCACGCGTCGAAATATGCGCTATGTGGGCACGCCCTCCGGTAATACGGCTTAGGATCACATCGCGCGCCACGTGAACCTCTTCGGCAGCACGGCTCATGCCCGGCATCCCCAACCGTGTTGAACGGGGGCCTTCGTTCATGCAGCCCGCCGCCGCCAAGTTCCGCTCTTCACAATGATCCACCACTGGAATATCAAAAATCCGCGAATATTCAAGAGCCCTTCTCATGATCTGATTGTTTTGCACCCCATTCCCATTATCGGTGATGGCGACGGCGCCTGCATTCACCATCTCGCCAATCTCCGCCAACTCTTCACCTTTTGATTCTTTCGTGATGGCCCCGGCAGGAAAAACGTTCACCAGGCCTACCTCTCGAGCCCTTTCGAGAACGTAGCGAGTAATGGAAGCACTGTCATTTATAGGTCGGGTGTTGGGCATGCACACGATACTGGTAAAGCCTCCCGCGGCAGCGGCCCGGCTCCCGCTTTCGATGGTTTCCTCATCTTCGCGACCCGGCTCACGAAGGTGAACGTGCATATCGATAAAACCAGGGGCAACAATCCAATTCCGTGCCTCCAGAACAGTCCAGGTTTTTCTTGCCGGGATTTTCCCAAAGCCTGAAATACGTCCTCTTTGAATCAGCAGGTCTCCCACCTGCTCCAGCCTCTGTGAGGGATCGATGATCTTTCCACCGCGAAGCAGAAGGGTCATGCCTCCATCTCCTCACTAGCACCCAGCAGGAGGTAAAGAACCGCCATGCGCACAGCCACGCCGTTAGTCACCTGCTCGAGTATGACGGAGTATTCGCCTTCGGCAAGCTCCGGATCAATTTCCACGCCGCGGTTAATGGGGCCCGGGTGCATCACAATGGCAGTTTTCTTGGCCCATTTCATCTTTTGCTTGTTCAGGCCGTACAGGATCGAGTATTCCTTCACCGAAGGATAAAAGACCTCTTTCTGCCGCTCTTTTTGCGTGCGCAGCATCATGATGATATCCGCATCCTCAAGAGCTTCTTTCATTTGAAACGTAACTTGGACTCCATACTGGCGGATTTCCAGAGGAATGAGCGTCGGCGGCCCGCAAATCCACACCTCTGCTCCCAGCTTTTTCAACAACAGGGCGTTCGAACGCGCAACCCGGCTGTGAGCAATATCGCCAATGATGGCAACTTTCAGGCCCCCTATTTTGTTCTTATGGTCCAGGATGGTAAGCGCGTCCAGAAGGGCCTGCGTGGGATGCTCGTGCATCCCGTCTCCGGCATTGACTATCGACAGTCCTTTGCAGCAGCGGGCCAGCAGGTGGGGAGCCCCGGCGTCCGTGTGCCGCACCACGATGATGTCGGGCGCCATCGACTGCAGATTCCGCCCTGTGTCTATCAAGGACTCCCCCTTGACAATGCTGCTGGAAGACACATTGAAGTTAATGGTATCTGCGCTCAAACGCTTGGCGGCTATTTCAAAAGAAGAGCGTGTCCGAGTGGATGGCTCGAAAAACAGATTAATGACGGTTTTGCCGCGCAGAGTGGGGACTTTCTTGATGGCTCTGGTGAAGATTTCACGAAAGCTTCGGGAAGTTGTGAGAATCAGCTTAATATCGTCGCCGGAGAGTTCTTCAATGCCAAGCAGGTGTCGTCCGTGAAGAGCCATACCAAGCTTGTGGTAACTGGTGTTGCCGCCGGCCGGGTCCGGCAACGCTTAACCGCTATTGCTCAGCGGATATTCTCTTTCCTATGAGTTCCCGGGTAGATAAATAAACTGCTTCCTCTTCGTCCACCGCAGAAACCCGAACCTCCACCACTTCGTTTACCGCGGTTTCCACGTACTTCCCCACATAGTCGGCCTGAATAGGCAGCTCGCGGTGCCCGCGGTCAATCAACACCACCAACTCCACTTTACGCGGTCGCCCATAGTCAACCAGGTTGTCAAGGGCCGCGCGAGTGGTCCGGCCGGTAAAAAGCACGTCATCCACCAGCAGCACCGACTTGCCAGCCACATCAAAATCCAGGTGCGAGCCTTCGACGACCGGTTGATTGTCCACCATGGATAAGTCGTCCCGGTAGAAGGTGATGTCCAGCACGCCCAGCGGGAGTCGTTTTCCAGAAAGTTTTTCAATCTTCTTGACCAACTTTTCAGCCAGTGGAACCCCGCGACGCCGTATTCCTACCAGAACGGTATCGCCCAAGTCCTGATGAGCTTCTATGATTTCAGCGGCGATTCGAGACAGAGCAAGGTCCATCTCTTTTCCTGTCATGATCTGCCTTACGTAATTCTTCGCCATCACGCTCTCCAAAGACTGGGGTGATGATAACCACTCTTGTCCAAAATAACTTTTCGAGTTGAAGCGGCTGAGGCATTCCCTCAGATTGGTTATGTCTATAACTGATCGAAAGGGAGGACTCAGCCGTGAATCGATTCTGCAGCATTTTCAACCAACTTCTCC
>JACQSY010000055.1 GCA_016211085.1 Acidobacteriota bacterium
ATCAGTGAGAGGCCAAGCAAGAAAAAAAGCGCCAAAAAAAGAAAGAACAACCGCCTGATGGAAAAGTAGAAACCCGCCCAAAAAGCAGGCGGCTTACCACTTGCCCACAGGCCCTACTACGAGTCGTTTTTCAAATGGAAAGTAAGACCCCCTCGGGTTACATTTTATGATGGCTTGACAGGGAGTTGGCCCGTGAGCGCTATAGCCAACACGCCATGCTTGCGGCACCGGGCTCTCGCGCCGCTTCCCGGATTCAAGTCAAGGCAAGCCGGCTCGAATTTAAGATCATTCCACCAACACAGGGAACCCGCGGGCCAACGGGTTCAATCTACCCTTGCTCTCCGGAGCTTGGAGTGGAACGACGTGTCGCACAAGAGTTCCAGTGAACGATGCGCCACTTCCCCTTCTGTTTTTCTAGGACGTCCGTGCCGAGGCCTTCCCCTTCAATGTGACGGCCCTTGAAATCAGCCGTGATCGAGTATTTGAAAGTTGCCCACGCCGTCGTACCGAAAACACGAGGTCGAATATCGGTCAGTTTGTAGCGGGTATTCTTCATCTCGGCCATTTCGGGGATCAGGTGATGATCGCGATACTGAGTCCAACCGTAGTCAGCACTGCCGTTTTCAAAAACCGTCAGGGACTCGTCAGTGGCCCAAACCTGGCTGAGCGCTCCG
This sequence comes from Acidobacteriota bacterium, assembly GCA_016211085.1. GTDB lineage: Bacteria > Acidobacteriota > UBA6911 > RPQK01 > JACQSY01 > JACQSY01. The sequence continues at coordinate 675 of JACQSY010000055.1, forward strand.
ATATCGTTCTGTTCAAAACCGAGGGCGCTTTTATGGAGCGTCTCGCGGACTTCCTCCTCTTCCGCGGGTGACGCCGCGGCGGTCCCGCGGATGGGTAATGAAATCAGGCTAAGGAGAAGAAAATGTTTCAGGCTTGCCTTCATGAGTTTCCTCCACATTAGATGCCATTCGACTCTTCCAGTAACTTAAGTCAGATTAAAACCAACGACTCAGACTCACCCTTGCGCCAAGAAAACTTCTCGGCGACGCTCGATCCATTTCACGACCGCTCACCGGCTATCAGAGAGGATGAAAAAGCGACGCGAGCTTCAATTGCTCCTTCTCTCAATCCTTAATGCCGATGCTTTTTGGCGCCTCGGGCAGCTATGTTTTCCATCTCGGCCAGCTCCTCCGCGGACAAAGTGAACCAGTTTCCAGATCTCTTCCTCTGTGTCCAGTTGACCAAAGGCGGGCATCCCGCTCAGGCGGATTCCGTTGGAGATGATAAAAAAAGCTCTCCGTCTCTTAGTGTCTGTGCGGGTTCTCTTCTCAGATCCGGCGGTTTTGGATAAAGTCCGCGGCCAACCCCTGTTTGACCGCTGCCGTCGTATCCATGACAGAATGCGCAATGTTCGGCAAAATGAACCATGGTCTCTCGCAAGGAGGCTGCGCTGGAGGGCACGGGATTTTCCATATTCCTGGCCTCTACAGGCATGGCGGCCTTCCTCAGCATATCGCCAGCAATACTCCGCTGTGCTCGGCTCCTCCTGTGCACTCAGACCGCTGGAAACCGAAAACCACGCCCAATAGGTAAGTAGGGCGATAAGCAAAAGAAACAGAGCAGAAAGGATGACTGCAGCCTTACACAATTTATTCATGGCATTCATGATGGAATGCCGACCCGCATGATCCAGACAGGCACTCAGCCCAGCGAGAAACCCATTACTGTTAGTTTGCTCCACATGGACGTGAGAAGAAAAGACTTCAGGACACCCTCTCAGCTCCGAATTCAACCCGCGCGTCGAAGATCACGGGGCCACGAGACTAAGACAGAAACATCAGAGGCACGTGCCGTAGGCGCGAGTGGGAATGAACAGGCTTCGGGTGCACAGCTACTGGCACATCGAAAATTACGAATCCCTGAGTTTTGAAACAGCCTCTTCGCTGCCCTCCGCCTCTGACCTGAGCTGAAATGCCACAAAGTCTGTTGGCTTCCCAACATAAAAGGGGACTTACTCCAGGCAGCGGTAGTAATAAATCTTTCCATATCAGCAAATTATTGCGGTTGCCGATGTGGACCAAGGCTTGCTTAAATCAATGTTGAGATTAGAACAGCCCATAGAAATGCATCAGCGATTTTTTTTGGGGGTTACGTCTTTTTTGATTCTCTCTTTAGGTGCCGCTGCCGTTAGCTCGCCTTATTGCTACGTCGCTTGTGTTCGCAGCTCTAACCATTCAACCCATCAGAGTCATCCCAGCAACCAGTCTCCAGGGCTTCTCTGTGTGAAGGCTTCCATTGCAGATCTTCATGCAGCCAGCGTCGAATGCGTTCTGGCGTGCGTTCGCGATCTGGACTCCCTCCCGCCTCCCGAGCCGATGCTTCTGGATGCCACACTTTTGCCCTCTGTTTTGCATCCTCGCATGGAATACTCTCCTCCTCTGGCAGCGGTGATGCCCCGTTCCCATCCTGATCCTGTCCCTTATTTACCGTTCACAAGCCTCAGAATCTGATATTCCCTTACCGGGTGGGTTGCGGTGGGAGGTTGAGCCAGGACAACTCCTGGGCTCTTTCATAAGCGTTACGGGATCGTTCCCTCCGCTTCGTGTGCAGACGATCAAGAATATTTTCAAGACGATTCCATTCCCAGGTGCTCCAGTGATGGGCAGGAGAAGAATTCATGAAGGGCAATAAAAAAAACAGAAGGGTGATCTCTCCTCACGAGTTCGATCTCCAGAACGCAGAAAAAGGGCACTACTGGGCGATTGTCCTGGCAGGCGGGGAAGGGATCCGGATGCGGTCGGTCATTGAACAATGGCTGGGTACCGCCCGCCCAAAACAATACTGTGCTTTCACGGGGACGCGCTCGATGCTTCAGCATACGTTGGACCGCGCCTCTCGCCTTACAAACAAGCAACGCGTCATCGCGGTCATTGGGAAAGGACATCATCAATATCTCGACACCGAAGAGCGAAGGTTGACCGGCACCATTATCGAGCAGCCGGCGTCCCGTGATACAGCGGCCGGCGTGTTCGTCGCCTTGACTTACATAATGAGCGTCAAGCCGGAGGCCACCGTTGTCATCTTTCCTTCAGATCACTTTGTCTATCCGGAAGAAGCGTTCTTGGTTCAGATGAAAAGAACCGTTTGTTGGGCGGAGCAGTTTCCCGCCTTTCTTATATTGGTGGGCGTTGCGCCCGAGTCTCCGGAAACGGATTACGGCTGGATTCAGGCAGGACCTCCGTTGACGGAAGGCCTGGAGCTCCTGGCACCCCGAACTGTTCTTCGTTTTCAGGAAAAACCCAGCCAGGTAGATGCGCAGTTTTTTTTTCAAAGGGGAGATATGCTGAACACGATGATCGTCGCGGCCAAGGCGAAAACGCTGTGGGAGCTGGGAAAGATGTATTTGCCCTCGCTAATGCGGCAATTTGAGCAATTTCGAGACACCCTGGCTGCCGGCAACCCCCGGATCGAAAGCAAAAAGCTGGAAAAAGTCTACAGTCAGCTCGAAGTTGCTAATTTTTCGGGCGAGCTGCTTGCAAACGCACACCGTCAAAGCTTGGTTGTACGCTTGGAAAATGTAGGATGGAGTGATTGGGGTAGACCGGAGAGGGTGCTGACGAGCCTGGCACGTCTAGGCCTGGTCCCTACTTTCTCCCCAAGTGCCTGCGAAGCGGCAACCGCATAGGGGGTCTTCACATGCAATTTCCACACAACCGCATAATGTCACGTATTTTAATCCCATTGAATGAGAGCTTTCACGATTCTCGAAGTGTTAACTGGATTATGGCAAGAGCCCCTTTACCGTTCTTCTTGATTTTCTGCTTCCTGGGTTTCCTTTCGTTTGCAGCATCACCCGACGTTGAAAGTTCGCCGGCCCGCTCCGACCAGACAGTAAGCATTCGAGTGGATGTGAACATGGTGGCACTGTATGTCATCGCGACGGATGACAGCGGGCGGTTCGCAAACGGGCTCAGCCGTTACGACTTCAAGGTATTTGAAAATGAAGTGGAGCAGCACATCCAGCACTTTATTCCGGGGCGGGTTCCTGTCTCCTGGGGCATAGTCTTGGACCGGAGTGGCAGCATGGCCAACATGATGCGCCAGGTATACCAGGCGGGCATTCACATGCTCGATGCGGGTTTGGGAGATGAAATGTTCCTGCTGAGTTTCAACGAACACCCGCAACTCTTGGTGCCCTTTACAAGCGAGCGAAAAATCCTTGCACGGGCTCTCCATTCACTCCGTGCAACGGGCAATACGGCACTGTGGGACGCCGTGGGAACCGGCCTGGAACAAATGCAAGCCGCAAAAAATAAAAGGAAGGTGTTGGTGGTCGTCACGGACGGAGAAGACAACGCAAGCTCTCTAAGCTTTGGAGATCTTTTGAAGGAGACGGCGGAGGCGGAGGTGCCCATCTATCCCGTCGGAATGGGTGAAGAGCTGGCGAGCAAGTCTTTTTTTAAATTCTTGAACTGGGGAGAGCGCAAGAAGCTGGAAAAATTGGCTCGGCTTTCCGGAGCCAACGCTCATTTTCCGCAGGACGACGTGGAATGTGCCCGAGCTATGCAAAGAATCGCCGAGGAAGTAGCAAGTCAGTATTCTATCGGCTACTACCCCGACATTGCTCCGGATGGAACCTGGCGCATGCTTCGAGTGATTGCCTCAGATCCTCTGACCAAGAAGAAGCTTCGTGTTCAGACACGGCTAGGCTATTTCGCAAAACCGAAATAAGCTACAGGGGCAAGTGACATGAATAATATCAGCGAGCCGCTTGATCAAAAACACACAGATTTCGTCACTGCGCATCAGGGAGTCTAGCCCACCTATGCACAAAATCCAATCTGCTCAAGCCGATGTTGCGTACTTTTCGATGGAGATTGCGGTTGAACCGGCGATCCCAACCTACAGCGGCGGCTTGGGGATCTTAGCCGGAGACTTCCTTCGCTCCGCCGCAGATCAAGAAATTTCTATGGTTGGTGTCACTCTGCTTCACCGTCGTGGCTATTTTCGCCAGAGACTGGACGACGACGGAAGACAAATTGAGGAACCTGAGAATTGGAATGTTTTAGCTCACCTTGAGGACACCCATCAGTATGCTCACGTGGACATTCGAGGCCATCCAGTGACTCTTGCCGCATGGAAATACGAAATCGAAAGCCGAAATCATTTTAAGGTGCCGGTTTACTTCCTGGACACCCTTCTCCCCCACAATGAGCCTTGGACTCAGACTCTCACCGATAACTTGTACGGAGGAGATTCACTCTACCGTTTATGCCAGGAAGTGGTCCTGGGAATCGGCGGTGTGCGCATGCTCCGCTCTTTAGGCTATCGCGACATCGGACGTTTCCACATGAATGAAGGCCACTCCAGCCTCCTAGTACTAGAGCTTCTGGACGAACAGGCGCGTGCGGCATCTCGAGGCTCTGTCACTCACGAGGACGTAGAGCAGATCCGCCGCCAATGTATATTTACAACCCATACGTCCGTCGAATCCGGCCACGACAAGTTTCCGCTGGAGATGGTTGATGCAGTCATAAACCGAAGCGAACTTTATAGTATGAAGGAGATTTTCTGCTGCGAAGGCCTGCTCAACATGACCTTCCTGGGATTTAATCTCAGCCATTTTATTAACGGCGTTGCCAAGCGCCACGGCGAAATATCTCATCAGATATTTCCTCGCTATCCGATTGAGTCAATCACCAACGGCGTCCATGCCCACACGTGGACGGCAGCTCCGTTTCAAGAGTTATTCGACCAATTCATCCCCGGATGGCGGGAGGACAACTTCAGCCTAAGATCGGCACTGAAGATCCCAACGCGCCTGATCTGGAAAGCACATCAGCAAGCTAAGCTCGCATTAATCAAGACTCTTCGATACCGTGGAAAGGTCGGTTTGAATGAGGATGTCTTTACGATTGGTTTTGCCCGGCGAGCCACCGCATACAAAAGAGCCCATCTGCTTTTCCAGGATCTCGGACGGCTTCAAGCGATTGCGTCCGAGCAGGGGTCGCTTCAATTGCTTTTTGCCGGAAAGGCGCATCCCCAGGACTGGGCTGGTAAGGAGATAATTCAAAATATTTTTCAGCTCAATGAGAAACTGCCTTCCGAAATACATCTAGTCTACTTGGAAAACTATGATTTCGATTTGGCTAAATTGCTCACTTCAGGAGTCGACCTCTGGCTGAATACGCCCCAGCCGCCCCTGGAGGCATCCGGAACGAGCGGGATGAAAGCAGCCTTCAATGGAGTTCCAAGCTTAAGCGTTCTGGATGGCTGGTGGCTGGAAGGACATATAGAAGGAATAACGGGATGGGCCATTGCCTCAGAAAATGAGGGAGATGTTAAGAAGGACGCCCACTCACTCTACAGGCAGTTGCAGGAAAATATTTTGCCGCTCTTTTATTTCCAAAGGGAGCAGTATGCGGAGATCATGCGCCACTGCATAGCGCTTAACGGGTCATTTTTTAATTCGCAAAGAATGCTCCAGCAGTACATTGCTAAAGCCTACTATCAGTAGGACAGGAGAACTGCTTTTCTGTTTTTTAAACCATTAATAAAAGGCCTAAGGAGGCAAAAGTCATGAGCCAGTTCCAAAGTCTGACTGTGATGCGTTGCAAGAGCTTTGAAGACCCGCGTTCTGCAGAGAGGAGGAAAGAACTCGTGAAGCCAGGACGCTTAATGATCTCATCCGTTGTGGTTTTCTTGATGATGGGTTTGATTGAAATAGTCATCGCACAACATGGAGGCCATGGTGAAAGCCAGCGCGTAGAAGGAATGTCCGGCGGGCAACATGGGGGCCACGGTGAAGGTGGGATGTCGATGCCCATGCCTGAACACGAATCCATGAAAACGGGCACGCACACCGGAAGGGTACTTAGTGTTGATCAGTCTTCTATGGCCCTTGCAGTGATGAAAAACGGAAAGGTCGAAACCATCATGCTTTCCCTCACCGATCAGACCAAAACGAAAGGAGAGATTGCTCCGGGCACCGAAGTAAAGGTCAAATACCGCGAAGAAATGGGCATGAAGCTAGCGACCAATATCGAGGTCAAAAAGTCCAAGGGAAAAGCTAAAGGGAGTTAATCACCCGCAGGTTTTTCCGGCCAACGCTGGCGCACGAACAACCGCTTGTCCGCTTGAAAGAAAAAGGCCGGTTTTCTGGATGTGAACTTGACGTTTTCAGTTGCCTTCCTCGCTGGGAAGCTCGGCGCCTCGCGAATCAAAATCCTGAGTCGGCGTTCACGCCAGCTACGAGGCGTCACGCTAAATTAAGTATGAGTGATATTACGCAAAGCTGTGCCGAAAACGCTCTCCCGCGGGAGAAAATCGATCGGTTCAGTACGGCCGCCGCGTCGGGGCGCGGCGTTCAATGCTTCAGGACCCAACGGTTTTGGGTTACAATAGGGCTCGGCCTTGTAAAGTTGGGCCTGTAAATTGCTAGGGAAATAAGCGGAAAGTAACATGAGCGAACGCAGGTCATGGCGAACAGCAACGATGAGGCGAGGGGTTTTGGTGCTCTTGCTCGCAACCTCGGTTTCCGCCTTTGCCTTTTCTCCTTGTTTGTGGGACTGCCTGCTGGCATCCATGCCGGCCGACAACGCCGACAACTGTCATCAGGGGCAACCGGCGCCTGCCTACTCCACGGTTGAAGCGTGCCTGGAGAGCGCTGCGGACATAGTCCTGCCCACCACGACGCCACTTTTTTCGGTGGAAAAGCTTTCTGCCTCTACGTTGATCGCGCCGGTCCTTTCTTCAGGCCCTTCCGCCAGCTTTGTTGGAACTCCCATCCTTTCCAGTCCGCTGTCCTCCTCGACCATCCTCAGAATCTGATCCTCGTTCTTCCGGCCTAACAGCCATTTCAGAATAGTTTTGCCCCCATACGATTGGGGGAAAATGAGAAAGAAGACGAAAGGAAGATTTCAAAAGTGAACATCATGGTTCTGAAAAGCCTCTTTTGGGGGTGGGTCGCAGCCGCCTTTCTGCCCTCGGCGATGCTGGCAGCAGCCCCCTTTCAGGAACAATCCGACGAGTCTGTGCCACTCTCCCTGGGCGCCCTTGTGGAAGAGGCGACTTCAAAGAATCCGCTGATCCAGGCCGCGCGCCGATCCGTCGATGCCAAGCGCCTGCGCATAAGACCCGCGGCGACGTTGCCCGACCCCTCGCTGCAGTTTCAAACCATGGGGGACTTTTTCCCCCCCACTCTGCAAGCAGGGGATCCGAGCAGCGGGAGAAATTTCACTGTGACGCAGGAGATTCCTTTTCCGGGAAAGCTGCGATTGCAGGGAAGGATAGCCCAGGCGGAGGCTGAAGAGGAATGGTGGGCTTACGAACAGCTCCGCCGCCAGGTCGTCTCCGAACTCAAGGAAGCCTATTACGAACAGTGGTTCCTCACGCGTTCACTGGATACAGTCAATAAAAACAAGAAGCTGCTCGAACAGTTTTCAGAAATCAGCCAGGCCCGTTACCAGGTGGGCGAAGGCCTCCAGCAGGATGTGATCCGAGCGCAGGTGGAGATCTCCAAGTTGTTGGATCGTCTGCTGGTTCTGGAACAACGCGAAGCCGTTTCCCAGGCCTTGCTCAACAATCTGCTTTATCGTCCTCCCGAGACCCCCTTGGCCAAACTGGCCGAAGTGACCCCGTCCTCTTTTGACTTCTCCATAGAAGAACTGTGGCTTCTTGCCGTGAAGAATTCGCCCATGCTGAAAATGCAGGAACGTACTATTGACCGTTCCGATCGGGAACTTCAGCTGGCGCGCAAGCAGCTTTACCCGGACTTCGAAGTGGGTTTTACATACACCAACCGCCAGCAAATGCCGGAAATGTACGGCTGGATGGTGGGAGCCCGCATTCCTCTTTATTTCTGGCGCAAGCAAGAACCGGAGATTGGGGCCGCGGCAGTAGCCCTTTCCAGCGCGCGCAAGAAATACGAATGGCAAAACGCCCGCCTCTACTTTGAGCTGAAAGACCTTTACCTGCAAACGACCACCTCCAGAAGGTTGCTCGAGCTTTATCGCGACGGCGTCATCCCTCAATCGAGTTTGTCCGTCGATTCCGCCTTGGCTGCTTATCAAGTGGGCTCCGTGAACTTTCTTACACTCATAGACAGTCTGGTGACGCTTCTCGATTACGAACTCAAATATTACGAAGTGGTGGCCGATCACCAGAAGGCATTGGCACGCCTGGAAGCGCTGGTGGGAATTGAGTTGGCAAAGTGAAAGGCGGTGAATTGAAATGAAAAAAATCTTACTGCTGGCGTTGGTGTTCTTCCTCGGGCTGGTGGGAGGAAAAATTGACTGGAGAAATCTACAGGATCGTTTCCAGCCTGCAGATAAAGAAGCTGTCTCGACGGATTCAGAAAACCACCGGATTCTTTATTGGGTCGACCCCATGCATCCCCAGTACAAGTCGGACAAACCCGGAAAGGCGCCCGATTGCGGAATGGATCTGGTGCCGGTATACGCCGACCAGGAGCCAACGCAGGAAGTCCCCGAAAACTGGATTCAAATTCCCACCGGCAAACAGCAATTGATGGGCGTTCGTTACGGCACCGTCACTCGCATGCCGCTTGAGGAAACGGTGCGCACCGTGGGCCGCATCAGCTATGACGAGACCCGGATAACCCGCGTGCACCCCAAAATCGATGGCTGGATTGAAAAGGTCCACGTGGATTTCACGGGCCAGTTTGTCCGAAAAAATCAACCTTTGCTTGAAATCTATAGTCCCGCGTTGGTCGCCACCCAAAATGAATTTCTACTGGCCGCTCGGGCGCGTGATTCCCTCTCGCAAAGTTCCTTCAAAGAGATTTCTTCCGGTTCGCGTTCCCTCTACGAAGCGGCGCGCCAGCGGTTGCTTTTGTGGGATGTCGACGAAGCAACCATTGAGCGGATTGAGAAAACTGGCGAGATTAAAAAAGCATTGACTCTGTTCTCCCCCGTGAGCGGGTTTGTCCTGGAACGTAACGCCTACGACCGGCAGCGGGTAACGTCGGAAACAGAACTTTACGCCATCGCCGACCTCTCAAACGTCTGGGTGCTGGCGGATGTATACGAGTATGAAATGCCTCTGCTTCGCATCGGCCAAACCGCACAATTGGATCTTGCCTATCTGCCCGGCCAGATTCTTCAGGGAAGAGTGGATTACATCTATCCACAGCTCGACCCTGACACCCGTACTTTAAAGGTGCGCATTCAGGTTCCCAATACCGGCTACGTCCTGAAACCTGACATGTATGTCAATGTGACTTTTCGCGCCGGCCACGGCACCCAGGTCACAGTGCCTTCGGAGGCAGTGATGGATTCCGGAACCGAACAGATTGTCTTCGTGGCCCATGATCGCGGCTTCTTTGAGCCGCGCAAAGTAACCATCGGAGCTGAAGTGGATGGCTATTACGTCGTGCGCGCGGGGCTTCAGCCGGGGGAAAAAGTGGTGACCTCAGCCAACTTCCTGGTGGATTCGGAAAGCCGCCTGAAAGCGGCCATGGGCGCTATGGCGGGGATGGGTCACGGGGGCCACGCTCCGGCAGAGCCAAAGGTTCCACAGCAAAAGCAACCGGAAACGAATCATCGTAACCATACCCCACCGCCGAAACCCCAGCAGAACCCGCCATCAGAACCGGCGGGCCAGCCCAGGCCCTCGCCTCCGATGGAGGATCATAGCCAACATGGTGCTACCCCATCGCAGGATCATAGCCAACCTGAAGGAAAGCCGGCAAAGGAAGAGCCAAAACCTAATCCGCCTTCAGGCTCTGAGCATCAGGGACATCAAGGGCGTGAAGACCACGGCAGCCACAATCCGCGGTGAGCAGGTGAGTAATGATCAACCGAATTATTGAGTTCAGCGCCCATAACAAGTTTATTGTCTTTTTGTTTGTGGCGGCAGCGGTCCTGGGGGGAATCTGGTCCATTCAAAACATCGATATCGATGCCCTTCCGGATCTATCGGACACGCAGGTCATCATTTACTCGCGTTGGGACCGCAGCCCCGACATCATCGAGGATCAAGTTACTTACCCCATTGTTTCCAGCTTGCTGGGGATCCCCAGGGTCAAGGACATCCGTGGCTTCTCCGATTTCGGATACTCCTACGTTTACATCGTCTTTGAAGAAGGGACGGACATTTACTGGGCCCGCTCCCGCACCCTTGAATACCTCAGCAATATTCTCCCCCGTTTACCTGAGGGAGTGCAGGTCGAGCTGGCGCGGGACGAGACTGCCATCGGTTGGGTGTTCCAATACGCGCTGGTGGATTCCTCTGGAAAACACGACCTGGCCCAGTTGCGGTCATTGCAGGACTGGTATTTGCGTTACTACATCCAATCCGTTCCGGGGGTGGCCGAAGTGGCACCCATCGGCGGATTTGTCCGCCAGTATCAAATCAATGTGGACCCTAACGCGCTTCGCGCTTACGGCCTGCCTCTCGACACCGTCGTGGAGGCGGTGCGCAAGGGGAATAACGACGTCGGCGGCAGACTCCTGGAACTGAGCGGCCGTGAGTATATGGTGCGGGGTCGTGGCTACATAAAATCAGTGGCCGACGTTGAGGACATCGTCGTCACCGCCAACCCACAAAGCGGGGCGCCGGTTCTGGTTAAACACCTGGGGCGAGTGGTGCTCGGTCCCGATATGCGGCGCGGTATTGCCGAGTTGGACGGCGAAGGTCAAGTGGTGGGCGCCGTGGTCATCATGCGATTCGGGGAAAACGCCCTCGAGGTGATCGAACGCGTCAAGAACAAGATTCGCGAGATTCAGCCCAACCTCCCCAATGGCGTGAGGATCATCACCACCTATGATCGATCTGACCTCATCCTCCGGTCGATTGAGACGTTGCGCCGCACATTGACCGAAGAGCTCATCATAGTCTCGCTGGTGATCCTGATCTTCTTGTGGCACATTCCCAGCGCCCTGATCCCCATCGTCACCATCCCCATCGCCGTGATCATTGCCTTTATCCCCATGTATTGGTCGGACATGACCGCGAACATCATGTCCCTGGGAGGCATTGCAGTGGCCATTGGCGCCATGGTGGATGCCGCCATCGTGGTGGTTGAGCAGACGCACAAAAAGCTGGAACAGTGGGAGCACGAAGGAAGACCCGGAGACTACAACGATGTGGTGATTTCTGCAGTCAAGGAAGTGGGGGGACCCAGCTTTTTCGCCCTCCTGGTCATTGCCGTCTCCTTCATGCCGGTCTTCGCCCTGGAAGGGCAGGAAGGCCGGCTCTTCAAGCCGCTCGCCTTCACCAAGAACTTCTCGATAGTGGCGGCGGCACTGCTTGCAATTACCCTGGATCCGGCCATTCGTCTGCTCTTCATCCACATGAAAGAGTACAACTTCCGGCCGCGCTTCCTTTCCCGTATTGCCAATGCAGTTCTGGTCGGAAAGATCCACAGCGAAGAGCAACATCCCATCAGCCGGCCCCTGATGAAGATTTACCAGCCGGCGGTCGAACTGGTGCTGCGTCACCAGTATCTCACCATCATCCTTGCAATCCTGGTGGTGGTCGCCACCATACCGGTTTACAACCAGTTGGGATCTGAGTTCATGCCACCTTTAAACGAAGGCGTGCTTCTTTACATGCCCACTACATTGCCCGGGATGTCTGTGACTGAGGCAGAACAGGTGCTGCAGACCCAGGATCGCATCTTAAAAACCTTCCCGGAAGTTGAACGGGTCTTTGGGAAGGCCGGCCGCGCGGAAACTGCCACCGACCCGGCGCCCTTCTCCATGATGGAAACCGTTATCGTGCTCAAGCCGGAAGAGGAATGGCGCAAGGTCGAGCGCTGGTATAGCGGCTGGGCCCCTGAGTTTCTCCAATCGATCTTCCGCCACGGCTGGCGTGATCGTATTACTCTGGAGGATTTAATTTATGGGCCCCGCGGATTGAATCAAGCTCTTCAGATTCCTGGATTGTCGAACGCCTGGACCATGCCCATCAAAGCTCGTGTGGATATGTTGACCACCGGTATCCGCACGCCCATCGGCATAAAAGTTCTGGGACCCGACCTCAAGAAAATAGAAGAAATCGGCCAGCACCTGGAGATGGTATTGCAGAATCTTCCCGGAACGACCAGTGTGTTTGCCGAACGGACTGCCGGTGGGTACTTCGTTGATTTCGTACTCAGGCGTGACGAGCTGGCTCGCTATGGATTGCGAGTCGACGATGTGCAGGACGTGGTGATGTCGGCCGTAGGAGGCGAGAACATTACCACCACCGTAGAGGGCAGGGAACGCTATCCCGTCAACGTCCGCTATTTTCGAGGCTTCCGTGGCAACGTGGATGCATTGAAAAAAACGCTGGTGATGGACCCCTGGGGCCGTCAGATCCCCATGGCGCAACTGGCCGATATCAAAGTTGTTTCAGGTCCTGCCATGATCCGCAATGAAAACGGGATGCTCAGCGGCTACGTGTACGTCGATATTGCTGGTCGCGATGTGGGGAGCTACATCAACGAGGCCAAGAGGATCGTCAGTGAAAACCTTCAGTTGCCGCCGGGTTACCACCTGGTGTGGAGCGGCCAATACGAATATATGGAACGCGCCAAGCAAAAGCTGATGCTGGTGGTTCCGATTACGCTTTTCACTATCTTCCTTTTGCTTTATTTCAACACCCGGTCCGTCGTGAAAACGTTCATCATCTTTCTTGCCGTTCCCTTCTCCGCCGTGGGCGCCATCTGGCTGCTCTACCTGCTCGGCTACAACATGAGCATCGCCGTCTGGGTGGGGTTAATTGCGCTGATGGGCGTGGACGCGGAGACCGCCGTGTTCATGCTGCTCTATCTTGACCTCGCTTATGCCGAACGTCTTAAGAAATTCGGAATTCGAACCAAAAAAGAATTGCGGGAAACCATTGTGCACGGAGCCGTGAAGCGCCTTCGCCCCAAGGTCATGACGGTCGGCGTCATGTTCATGGGCTTGTTTCCCATCATGTGGTCGACGGGAACCGGAGCTGACGTCATGAAACGTATTGCAGCTCCTATGATCGGCGGAATTTTTACTTCATTTATCCTGGAGCTGCTGGTCTATCCCGCCATTTACGAGATTTGGAAATGGCATTTTGAAATTAAGAAGAAACGTGAGGTCACCGTATGAAAATCATGGTTGCCTGCATAGTATCCCTGGTGCTGATGCAGCCGCTGTTCGGGCAGCAAGTCTGGGAGTTCGAAGCCGAGTGGTTACGGTTGGGGCGCAATCAAAAAGGAATCTTGAAAATTACCGGAACGGAAATTGAGTACGTTCGAAAAGAACGACGCCTCAGCTGGCGTCTCGATGATATCCAGCAGTTGAAGTTGGAGCCCCAAAAAATAGAGATTCTCACTTACGAGGACCAAAAATGGCGCTTTGGGAAGGACCGAAAATTCCGATTTAAAGTCTCGGAGCCGTTTTCTGCCGAACTGAGCGAATTCCTGCGCTCGAGAATTTCCGGAGTTTTCGTAAGCGCCCTCCTCCCTGCCCAGGAGGAAAGGGCCGCCTTTCTTCTGCCTGTCAAGCACCAAAAGTTCTTGAGCGGCTCAGAAGGCGTCCTGCAAATTCTTGGCGATCGTATTGTGTTCCGTTCCGAAGACCCGGAGGATTCTCGGAGCTGGCTTTACCGTGAGATCCAGTCCTTCGCCATAACCTCCGATCGAGAGCTGGAACTCGTTTCTGAAGAGAAAAGCACCGGCGGACCTACACGCACCTTTCGCTTTCAGGTCAAAGCGCTGATTCCGGAAGGGGTTTATGATTATTTGTGGGTGCGAATTTTCGGATCAAGCTACTATCCGCCCGAGCGTAAGACCTCGGCCCCCCGTCAGACTGTGGGGTGAGTTATGAAACGCCGCCTTTTGCTGACCCTTGGCATGGGATGGATCGTGGCGCTGGCGTTATTCACGCTCCAGTGTACGCCATGGCCATCAGCCTGTGAAATTTGTTCCCGGCCCCTCCACGAACGAACCTATTTTCAGATTGCTGAGAAAGATGGAACCGTCCGCGACGTCTGTTGCCCCCGCTGCGGCCAGCGCTATATTCAACAGAATCCGGGCATCGCTCGCTCCATGAAAGTCACTGATTTTTATCATGGAGATCTCTTTCCTGCTCAGGAGGCTTTCTATGTCGAAGCCAGCTCGATCCGTCTCTGCTGCCCGGATCTGATTACGCGCGATTTCATGGGAGGAACACGAACCGTAACCTGGGACCGCTGCCTGCCGAGCCTGGTCGCTTTCCGGCGCTTGACGGATGCAGAAAAATTCCAACAGGAGAAAGGCGGGAACATCCGCCGCTTTGCCCAGGTCTTCACCACCAGGTGACGCAATTTACCACAGCATGCCCAGCTGCAGCAGCGCGGCCTCTGACATTCTGCTTCGGTCCCAGGGCGGATCGAAAACTATTTCCACAGAAGCTTCAGTCACTCCGGGCACACTCAGCATTTTGTGTTCGATGTCGTTTTTCAGCACTTCGCCCATGCCGCATCCCGGAGCTGTCAACGTCATCGTGATCTGCACCCGGTTGCCGCCTTCCGGGAGCGGCGCGATCACACACGAATAAACCAGGCCAAGATCCACAATGTTGACCGGAATCTCCGGATCGTAGCAAGTTCTTAGCTGATTCCAGACTTGTTTTTCGACCTCTTGAGGCTCCGCTGAGGCGCCGGAGTCCAAAGCAGTTGGCGCCGGCGCCGGCTTTTCACCGATGGCACCAGCGTCTTTACCGGAGATCCGCACCAGGTATCCCTGTTCGGTCATCGCCGTGTAATCCCCGCCCAGCGCCTGAATAATTCGTACCCGTGTTCCCTCAGAAATTTTTACCGGTTCTCCGCTTGGAATCTGGATTGCCTCGCAATCGCGTCCTACGATAACGAGTTTGTTGATCGAGCTGTTCATCGACGTTACTTTCCTACACAGTTCTTATTCCGTTGACACTGTTTCCTCTTTGGCTTCAAGGGCGGCGCGCAGCGCATGCCAGGGAAGGCTCGCGCATTTCACCCGGATTGGAAACTCGCACACCCCGGAAAAGGCCGCCAGCTTACCCAGCTTCGCCTCTGCATTGGTTCCCGCCCGGCCGGTTACCAGAGCATGAAACCTCTCAAAAAAGGCTTCCGCTTCTGTCACCGTTTTCCCTTTCAAGCTCGCGGTCATCATCGACGCAGAAGCCATGGATATTGCACAACCTGAACCGATAAAGCTGATATCCGACAACAGGCCGTCCTCGACTTTGAGATAGACGGTGACTTTGTCACCGCAGAGCGGGTTGTACCCTTCCGCACTCCGGTGCGCATCCGCCAGTGGGTGGAAATTACGGGGCTTCTTGTAATGATCGAGGATGACTTCCTGATAAAGCTGCCGCAGGTCCGACATCAGCCAAACACCTCGCGGACCTTATGAATGCTCGCCGCTACTGCATCAATCTCTTGTCTCGTGTTGTAAAAAGCCAGCGATACTCGAGCGGTCGCCGAAACTCCAAAACGCTCCATCACCGGCATGGCACAGTGATGTCCCGCACGAATCGCGATCCCCTGCTGGTCCAGGATCGTACCCACGTCATGAGCGTGGACGCCGTCCAGGACAAACGAGACCACCGCCGCTTTGTCTTGAGCCGTGCCGATGATCCGGACCCCGCGGACAGCAGCCAGCGCCTCAGTGGCATGGGCCAGCAGCATTTGCTCATAGTGGGCCACAGTTTCAAGGCCAAGGGCGTTTACATAGTCAATTGCTGCCGCCAAACCGATGGCGCCGGCTATGTGAGGCGTGCCCGCCTCAAACTTGTAAGGCAATTGGTTGTAGATAGTCTTTTGAAAGGTAACGGAACGAATCATTTCGCCCCCGCCCTGATAGGGGGGCATCTGGTCAAGCAGTCTCTCCTTGCCGTACAACACACCAATCCCCGTCGGGCCATAAATCTTGTGGCCGGAAAATACATAGAATTCACAACCCAGTTCCTGTACGTCCACTTTCAGATGCGGTGCAGCCTGGGCGCCATCGATGAGTACGGGTATACCCTTGGAATGTGCAGCCTGGATGATGCTCCGGATCGGGTTCACCGTCCCCAGCGCATTGGACACATGCGTCACCGCGACCAGCCGGGTCCTGGAATTGAGCAGCTTTTCATACTCCTCAAGCACCATCTCTCCCTCGTCGTTGATTGGCGCCACGCGCAAGGCCGCGCCTTTTTCTTCGCAAAGGATCTGCCAGGGGACAATGTTGGAGTGGTGCTCCATTGCCGAGATCACGATTTCATCTCCGGCCTGAACCCACTTCCTGCCAAAACTATGTGCAACCAGGTTGATGGCCTCGGTGGCGCCCCGAACGAAAATGATTTCATGTTCGCTTCCGGCGTTGAGAAAACTCTTTACCCGATGACGGGCCGCCTCGTAATCTCGAGTGGCCTGCTCGCTGAGCCAATGCACACCCCGATGCACGTTTGAATTCTTTGAAGTGTAGTAGCGCCGCAGCGCCTCCAGGACAGCTTCCGGCTTTTGCGTTGTAGCCGCATTGTCGAGGTAGATCAGAGTCTTCCCCTTTATTTTCTGCTTCAGTATCGGAAAGTCCTGACGAATGCGCTCCACGTCAAACCCAAGACTCACTGACCGTGATTCCAATGTGATGTTCTCAGCTCTCATACTTCCCCAATTGCCGAGGCACCAACTCCTCCAGTCCTGATCGAATCGGCGCAACCTGGATTCGAGACACAATCTCGTTGGCAAAGGCGTATGTCAGCAACTTGCGCGCTTCTTCCCGGCTGATGCCCCGGGAACGCAAATAAAAGACGGCTTCTTCATTCAGCTGCCCTATAGTCGCTCCATGAGTGCACTTCACATCATCGGCGTAGATCTCCAGCTGCGGCTTGGTGTTGACGGTGGCGTCATCGGAAAGCAGCAGGTTCTTGTTGGTCTGCTTGGCATCGGTTTTTTGCGCATCCTTGCGCACAATGATCTTGCCGTTGAACACCGCGGATGCCTGGCCGTCCAGAATCCCCTTATAGACCTCGCGGCTGCTGCAGTGCGGCCTGGCGTGATCAATGACAGTGTGGTTATCCACATGCTGCAGGCCGGTCGCCAGATAGAGGCCGTGGAGCGTGCACTCGGCCCCTTCACCGCTTAGCACGGAGTTGATTTCGTTGCGAACCAAGGCGCCGCCCATGGAAATGTTGTGGGAGATTAAGGTGCTGGCGCGTCCCTGCTCAGCCTGCAGCGTCGCTACGTGGAACGAGAGAGGGCTTTCCCGCTGCAGCCGGTAATGATTGACAATAGCATTCTCGCCCAGCACTAGCTCGGTAATGGCATTGGTGAAATAAACTCCTTCACCCAGCGCAACGTAACTTTCGACGATGTCGACTTGGCTTTCACGGCCAACCAAGAGCAAGCTCCGAGGATGCGAAACAAGGGGCGTTCCTCCCGCGGTGAACAGGAACAACAAATGAATCGGTGCCCGCATCACCACCCCTTTGGGAACTTCCAGGAATGCCCCATCGTGCAAGAACGCGGTGTTGAGGGCAGCAAAAGCTTGATCTGTATAAAGTGCGTGGCGCCCGAGATGCTCTTGCGCAACACTCGATCCTTCCTGCAGCGCGTCTGCCAGGCTCCCCATCCGTACCCCTGCTTCCGCCACGCCTGGAGTGGAAAGCTTTGGGGAGTAATGACCATCAATGAAGGTGAGGCAGGGTCGGCCCAGGTTTAGAAAAGACAACTGCTCGAGCTCGGAGACGCTTAACCCGTTCGCTCTATGCGGTGCAAGCTGAAAAGACATGCGGGTAATTGGCGAGACACTGGTGAACTTCCAGTCTTCGAGGCGACTGGTGGGAAAACCCAGGCCCATGAAGCGCTCCATTGCGCTTTCGCGAAGCCAGCGGACCCACCGTGGTTCTCCTCTCCGTTGCTCTTCGAGCGCGGCAAAGCTCGCCAGGTATGGTTCTGTTTCGCGATCAACTTCAATCATCAGGCCGCCGCTCCCTGCTCCAGCCAGGAATAGCCTTTTTCTTCAAGTTCCAAGGCCAGGTTCTTGTCGCCTGATTTAACCAACCGGCCGTTGTACAGAACATGAACATGGTCGGGAATGATGTAGTTCAGCAGACGCTGATAATGGGTGACGACCAGGATGGCGCGCTCGGCGCTGCGCAGTGCGTTTACGCCGTCAGCAACGATTCGTACTGCATCAATATCCAGGCCCGAATCCGTTTCATCCAGGATGGCCAGCTTGGGTTCCAACACCAACATCTGCAAGATCTCGTTACGTTTCTTCTCGCCACCCGAAAATCCCTCATTTACTGGACGGCCCATCAACGTTTCATCGATCCCCAGCAATTTCATCTTCTCTTTGGCCAACGCGAGAAAGTCCATGGCATCCAGCTCTTCCAACCCCTGCTGCTTGCGAATGGTGTTGAGCGCCGTTCGCACAAAGTACAGATTGCTTACGCCCGGAATCTCCACCGGATATTGAAAGGCCAGAAAGATTCCCTCGCGGGCGCGCTCTTCAGGAGGCATGGCCAGCAGGTCACGTCCCTGATAGGTCACAGCGCCTGCTGTGACCGCGAAGGCCTCTCGTCCGGCCAGTACCTGCGCCAGGGTGCTCTTGCCTGATCCATTCGGACCCATGATGGCGTGTACCTCGCCCGCCCGAATTGAGAGATCAATGCCCTTCAGGATCTCGTTGTTGTCAACGCTCGCGCGAAGATTTTTAATTTCCAGCATTCCTTAAGCTCTCCCGGTTAACCTACACTGCCCTCGAGGCTGACCCCCAGCAGCTTATGGGCCTCGACAGCAAATTCCATAGGCAATTCTTTAAATACCTGCCTGCAAAAACCATTGACGATCATGGAGACCGCATCTTCATTTGAAAGCCCGCGCTGACGACAGTAAAAAATCTGGTCTTCACCAATCTTTGAAGTGGAAGCTTCGTGCTCTACGGTTGAACTGCTGTTCTTGACCTCGAGATAGGGAAACGTGTGAGCACCACATTTATCCCCCAGGAGCAACGAGTCGCATTGAGAATAATTCCTTGCTCCTGTTGCGCCCTTTAAGATCTTCACCAGGCCTCGATAAGTATTCTGCCCGTGCCCGGCTGAAATGCCTTTGGAGACAATTGTGCTGCGCGTATTCCTTCCGATATGGATCATCTTGGTGCCGGTATCAGCCTGCTGGTAATTGTTGGTAAGGGCCACCGAATAAAACTCTCCGATAGAGTGATCGCCCTGCAGAATGCAGCCCGGGTATTTCCAGGTAATTGCGGAACCGGTCTCCACCTGGGTCCACGAGATCTTCGAATGCGCGCCCAGGCATTTACCTCGTTTGGTCACGAAGTTGTAAATGCCGCCTCTTCCCTGCTTGTCGCCCGGATACCAGTTCTGAATGGTCGAATACTTGATCTGCGCGTGGTCCAGCGCGATGAGTTCCACCACCGCTGCATGAAGCTGGTTGGAGTCACGCATCGGCGCCGTACAGCCTACCAGATAACTCACGTAGCTTCCCACTTCGGCAATGATGAGAGTGCGTTCGAACTGGCCGGTGTCTCTGGCATTGATCCGGAAGTAGGTGGAAAGCTCCATGGGGCAGCGCACTCCCTTGGGGATGTAACAAAACGAACCATCGCTAAAGACGGCTGAGTTCAACGCCGCAAAAAAGTTGTCTGAATGGGGCACGACTGAGCCCAAGTACTTCTCCACCAGTTCGGGATGTTGCTGCACTGCTTCAGAGAAAGAGCAAAAGATGATGCCCAGTTCCGCCAGCTTCTCCTTGAAGGTAGTCGCCACCGACACACTGTCAAAGACGGCGTCAACCGCGACGCCGGCCAGTCGCTTCTGCTCCTCAAGCGGGATTCCGAGCTTTTCGAAAGTTCTGATGATCTCCGGATCCACCTCTTCCAGGCTCGCGGGGCCGGGCGCTTTCGGCTTTGGCGCAGCGTAGTAGATGATTTTTTGATAATCGATCGGCAGGTAATGGACGTTCTGCCAACTCGGCTCCTCCATCGTCAGCCAGCGCCGATACGACTTCAGCCTCCAGTCCAGCATGAACTTCGCTTCTCCCTTTTTGGACGAGATCAGCCGGATGATGTCCTCGTTCAGGCCTGGAGGAATCACTTCTTGCTCCACCTCGGTGTAGAAGCCGTACTTGTAATCCTGGGCTACAAACTCCTCGACCGCACTCTCGGGGCGTGTGCCAGGCGGCTTGAGTTCGCGCTCTACGGCAGGCGCTTGGCTTCTGCCTCTTCCCGCCTGCATGCTTGAATCGGAAATCATTGTTTCTTTCATCCCAAATCCTTTGCTCCTTGAAGTAAGGAACGTGTCTTAGGCCCAGAGATGCTATCTGCAAACGGTGCCCTTTCACCGGGCCCCCTTCAGCGCGGCATGGATGGGCCCCTCTCTACTGACCTTCCATTGGATTGGATCCTGCTGCTTTTATACGGCACGTTAACCATTTTGTCAATTCAAATGTTTAAAAAGTTTACTATTGACAAAAAGCTCTAATAATGACTATAGTAAAAAAGTCATGGTGGGCGATCAGTCAACAAGGACGCAAATCCTTCATTTTCTTAAGAAAACTGGAGGAGCCGAGGCAAAGGCTATTGCCGAAGCTTGCGGATTAACCACCATGGCCGTGCGTCGCCATCTGCTAAATCTTCGTGCCGCAGGTTTGATCCAAGCCAGAATCGAGCATCGGCCCCGCGGCCGTCCAGCCACCATACACTCGCTCACGGAACGAGGAGACGGCGAGTTTCCGAAGGAGTATGACCGCCTCGCATTCGAGCTGCTCTCGAGCATCCGGGAACTCGACGGGCAAGACAAAATTAACCAGGTGCTGCGGCGGCGCCGCCAGGAGATGACGGCCCGCTACTTGCACCGAATGAAAGGCAAGAATCTGGAAGAGCGGGTACGCGAAATCAGCCTCATCTTGTCAGAATGCGGCTATATGGCGGACGTGACCGTGACAGAGGACGAGGCCTTTTTGCTGACCGAGCATAACTGTGCCCTTCCCAGCGTCGCCAAATCCTTTCCCATGATCTGTGATGAGGAGCTTTGCTTTATTCGTGATCTTGCCGATGCGGAGGTGACTCGCGTCCAACACACCCTGGCGGGGCAGTACCATTGCGGATATCGGATCCAGGAAAAGTCACAATAGAAAGGATCTGCGTATTCCGACTCCGAATTCGTGCCTAAACTTCACCCCTTCAGCGCCGTTCGCGAGTGCCCCGTCATTTTCTGCCATCTGCACGCTTGTGGACTCGCCGCGCCATGGCCGGCCGGGTGCTACCACGCCGACGCTTGACCCGATCTTCGAGGGTCAGCACCTGCCCTGAGGGCGCGTTCATTCTTGAGATCGATCTGAATTCCTTGCACACTTCGCAGGGCCTGCACATCCACTACAGAGTGGAAAATGTCCCGGAACTCATTATGAGATTGAAGCAGATTTGCAATTTCTGCCCGGCCACCGGGCAATCAGCGAAACTCGATGACGTCCGTGACCGATTGAGCACCATAACATCGGAAGGCATCGCGCGCTCATTTTCTCTCAGTTTACAGACAAGAGGCACGGCGTGCGGGCAATCACTTCGGCGCTTGAATTGCTTCAGCCGCTTGTTTATACGGGCGATCTTTTGCCCTCGCAAAAGGATGCCACTATCAGAGAATTCAAAGAGAATCAGGCTCGAAAGGTTCTTGTCCTTTCTGTGCGCGCCGGCGGGCAGGGTCTAAATTTACAGGAAGCCTCCTACGTGTTCCACTTCGACCGATGGTGGAATCCAGCGATCGAGCATCAAGCCGAAGACCGTAGCCACCGCCTCGGCCAGACCTTTCCGGTCAACGTTTACAAGTACACTTGCGAAGACACGATCGAGGAGAAAATTGACCAAATCCTTCGGGAAAAGCAGTTGCTCTTTGACGAACTGGTAGACGACGTCTCGATCGACTTGAAATCGAAACTGACGAGCGAAGAACTCTTTGGTCTCTTTGGGCTGACACCACCTGAGCGTGCGAAGTCCTCGCGACGAAGTGCTGGGACTGCGGCAAACTATTCAGAAATGAGCGGGCTTGAGTTCGAGGACTACGTCAAGCGGCTATTGGAGCGCAAGGGGTGGCGCGTTCAAAGCACACCGCCGACGCGGGACGGTGGAATAGACCTTATAGCGCAGCGCGATGATGACGTGGGTGTCCAAGTGAGTCTTTACGTTCAATGCAAGAATCACTCGTCGCCTGTCGGCGTGGATGCGGTTCGAGAACTGAACGGCTCGTTGCCCAGACAATTGGCGGGCGCGCGTGGAGTGCTCGTCTGTCCCAGCGGTTTCTCAGCCGATGCTATCGCTTTTGGCAAGGAACGCGGGCTCATCCTCTGGGACCGGCATCATCTATTTGAACTATCGAGTGCATGAATCCAAAGGTGGGAACCATCGCATCTAGGGCTGTGGTGCTGCCGACGGGTGCCCGGCGGCGCTCGCGCGCGGAACCTTCCCAGTGATTAGATTGCTGTCCTGATATCCCCATAACACAAGCTTTCTCTGGGCTGCGATCAGCATTAAGGACTAAACTCTGCTTCTAGCAACATGGCAACCTCCAAGAAAGGAAAAGCGAGCCGTAAGATTTTCACCGAAGTCTATCAGTTTAGAATTTCGTTGGAGGGAATAGAGCCAGCTATCTGGCGTCGGATGCAGGTTCCATCCAATTACACCTTCTGGGATCTACATGTTGCCATCCAGGACTCAATGGGCTGGCTGGATTATCACCTTCATATGTTCCGCATCCTCAATCCCACGACCAAGGAAAGAGAAGTGATTGGAATCCCCGACGAGGAAGAGGCTTTTGATTTGGAAATACTTCCCGGCTGGGAACTGCCTATCTCCGACTACTTCTCACTTAAAAAGCCTAAAGCAGAATACGAGTATGACTTTGGGGACAGCTGGCAGCATGACGTAGTTCTGGAAAAGATTCTTCCCCGAGACATGCATTCCAAGTATCCAAAGTGCATCGCAGGAGAGCGTGCATGCCCGCCCGAAGACTGTGGTGGAATTGGGGGTTATCAGGAATTCTTGGAAGCTGTTCTGAACCCAGCTCACGAGGAGCACGAGAGCATGCTGGAATGGGTTGGTGGCTCCTTTGATTCAGAGCATTTCAATCCTAAGCAAGTCCGCTTTGATAGTCCAAGAAGGCGTTGGAAGATTGCGTTTGGAAAGTAGCGATGCGGAGTCGTTGGAAAATCTTCGTGCCATCGTTATGAGTTGATAATCTCCTCCAATTCTTTTTCTTTTCCAGGCTTGAAGTATGCAATTCTCTTGGCAGGGACGTTAACAGCTTCGCCGGTCTTCGGGTTGCGCCCTCGTCGTGGATTTTTTTGCCTCAAACGGAAACTGCCAAATCCTCTTAATTCAATTTTCTCTCCAGAGTTGAGCGCTTCCACAATGCTGCCCAAGACCAAATCCACGACAGCATCTGCCTCTAACTTCGTGAGTCCGGTGTTTTTAGCGACTTCATCAACCAACTCGGCTTTTGTCATTCTTGAGCCTGCAAATCATTAAAAACATCAAAAAATCGCAAAATTTATAAATATTGTAAGATAGAAGCTTACAAAATGAACAAGACTGACATCTTGGCTGTACTGCAAGATTGGAATCCATGGACAAGGGAGCTGAATGCTGGCGTGCCGCGCAATCAGTATCTCAGCAAGCTCATGGGTTTTTTAAAAACCAACCAGGTGGTTACCATAACCGGAGCCAGAAGAGCGGGCAAGTCCTTTCTTATGAGGCAGGCAGCCAATGGGCTGCAGGCAGAGGGTGTTAACAAGAACAACGTTCTGTTCGTCAACCTCGAAGACCCGAGGTTCTCGAAGCTTGATGTCAAATTGCTTGGCCAGATTTACGACACCTATCTGGAATTTCTTGCCCCTCAAGGCCAGGTTTTCGTCTTCCTCGACGAGGCCCAAGAAGTCAGTGGCTGGGAAAAATGGGTGCGCTCGATGCACGAGCTGAGAAAAGCAAAGATTGTCGTATCGGGCTCGAATGCAAACCTGCTAAGCAAAGAGCTTGGCACTCTGCTCACAGGAAGGCATCTTGACTTGAGCGTTTTCCCTTTGTCATTCCAGGAGTTTCTTTCGTTCAATAAACTTGAGCTTAAAGGCAAGCTAGACATTGTTGATAAGCGCATTGAGATTAACAGACTGTTGCGCAGTTATCTTGAATCTGGCTCGTTTCCTGAGGTTGCTCTATCAGACCAAAAAAGAGAGATTCTGCTGAATTATTTCGAGGATCTCGTAACCAAGGATCTGATGCGGCGCTTCAGGATAAGAAAGCAACAGGAGTTAAAAGACCTGATTAAGTTCTATGCCAGCAATATTGCAACGCTGACCACCTATGGCTCAATTGAGAAATACTTAAAGGTGACACGAGGAACCATCGAAAGATTTTCTGGTTATCTGGAGCAGGTCTACCTTTTCTTTTTCCTGAAACGGTTTTCATTCCGGGTGAAGGTTCAGGAGAAAGACCCGAGAAAGGTTTACTCGATTGACACTGGCTTGAGCAATGCTATTGGGTTTCGGTTTAGTGAGAACATTGGAAGGCTTGCTGAGAATATGGTTTTCCTGGAGTTGAACAGACAGCAGGCTCTCAACCCAGGATTGGAACTCTTTTATTGGAAAGATGTTCATCATCGCGAAGTGGATTTCGTGCTGAAGGAAGGATTGAAGGTCAGACAGTTGATTCAGGTATGTTGGAATGTTTCCGATCTCAAGACAAAAGACCGGGAGTTGAGAAGCCTTAAGAAAGCAATGGCTGAGCTGAAGTGCAAAGATGCGCTCGTCGTCACAGAAGAGAATGAAGGCGAGGAAACTTTGAACGGGAACAAAGTTCGATTTGTGCCGCTGTGGAAATGGCTTCTGCAGATTTCCTAGTCTCCGTCATTACCGACTCAAATGCTCAATCCTGCAGCACAACCTTTTCCTCTTCTGCTTTTCTCGCGCTGTGCCTCAGAGGGTCTTGATGACACGCAGTTTAAAGACTAAGCAATCCCG
Organism: Acidobacteriota bacterium; assembly: GCA_016211085.1. GTDB lineage: Bacteria > Acidobacteriota > UBA6911 > RPQK01 > JACQSY01 > JACQSY01. The sequence goes on from JACQSY010000055.1 coordinate 25,828, forward strand.
AAATACCCTAAGGAAACTCTGGAGCGTGCCATGTTTTGCCTTCTAACGAGGTCTGCTCAATTTTGGGAGAAGCTTAAATGCAGAATTTCCTGTTTGGAGCTTACCAGTTTTCTTGTGTTGTGCTGTTCGTTTACCTGACTGCCATCCTGCTTTATCACCGGTTGTTCAGACGCTGGCTCAAGTTTACCGTCGGGTTTTTCATCATGTATCTGGCAGGCAGCTACTTCTTTTTTGGCAGGGTAGAAATCCCTCAGGCAGTGCATGAGGCACTCCAGCGATTGCCACAGTTCCTGTTCTTCTTCGGGACAATCGCCTGTATTGGCTACTGCCTTTTTAAAACCATTGGTGGAGGTAAGCGGATTCGAACCGCTGACCCCCTGCTTGCAAAGCAGGTGCTCTACCAGCTGAGCTATACCCCCACGAAACGGATGTTTAGTCTAACACGAACCCGAACGACAACAGGGGAGACTAACAACAGATCCACGCGTTTTCAACTCGAGTCCCGGAAACCTGCGCGAGAGCCCGCTCCAGCCTGAAGATCTGCCACTCCACCGGAGGCCGATCCGCACTCGACAGGAAAAATGCAGCGGGCACCCTTGTTGGAAAACGGGCACGAGTGCGGGTCCTCCAACTGCCGATTGCACACCGCCTCTCAGAAGTACTTTTGGCACACCGGTTTGCTAAGGCCTCCCCTGGTTCGCCTTTTGCCCTCACCAAGGGCAAAGGAGGAACTATGGCTACAGTGCTTGAAAAAACAACAGAACGGCAGCCGGTACGCCGGCAGTTCCACGATGCTTTCGCAGACCTTTTCGAGGAAATGGAACGGCTGGCAGGACTCACCTTTGCGTGGCCGCGCACGCTGGTGCCCTCCACGCGGGTCGGAGGCTGGAGTCCCAAGATCGACGTTTTCGAGAAAGAAGGATGGCTGGTGATTCAAGCCGACCTGCCGGGAACCCGGAAGGAGGATGTCGAGGTTTGTCTTGAGGATGGAGACCTGGTGCTTCGAGGCGAGCGTCAATCAGAAAAAGAAGTAAAGGAAGAACACTTCTTCAGAGCCGAACGGGCCTGGGGAAAGTTTTATCGACGAATGCCTCTCCCGGTCGAGGTTAAGGCCGAAGAAATTGAGGCCACCTTCAAGGACGGCGTGCTCGAAATACGCATTCCCAAACCTCCCGCAGGCAAAAAGGCCTCCGAAAAAATCAAAATCAAGTAGCAGCTCTCAGGGAAGATGCCTTGCTGCATCTTCCTTCTCCCTATCGAGAGGGGGCGCAGGTGCGCAGGAGCATTAGCGCTCAACCCGGCGTTTTCCCCCAAGTGTGCTTTTCAGCTACGGAGCAAAAATTGTTCATCCCCGGCTGCTAAACTTTTCCAAGTTTTTGACGCGTGTTTAGTCTGCCCCGATGGAACTCTTGAAGGTTCTTGTCGCAACAGATTTTTCCGATGCATCGCAGGCAGCTCTTGAGGCGGCCTACTTGCTGTGCGGGCGGTTCGGTGCCACGCTCTACATCCTCCACATACTGGAGCCCGCCCTTGGGACTACCACGCGGGAGGCCATGGATACGGCGGTCGAGGAGATGAACGAACAGCTGCGCCACGTTGAGGCGGCGGCACCCCATCCCTCACAACCCTTCAAAATCAAGAAAGTGGTCATGGCGGGCAAGCCCAAAACCGCCATCCTCGAATACGCAATCCGCAAAAATACTGACTTGATTGTCGTGGGAACTCGCGGCCGAGGCGCCCTGGCGCGCACGGTGCTCGGCAGCACCGCGCAAGCCCTGGTTCGAGGAGCCGAATGCCACGTCCTGGTCATCAAGGCCGGAGTATCAGCTCCCCTGGAAAAACCTTCCTCCAGCCTGGCTACGGCTGCCAGCGATCTCGAAGCTCCAACGGAGTAAACGACAGCCCTTCAAAACTCGCGAAGCGTTTCTGCTTTGGGGGGTTCTTAGACAATCGGATGGGAGCGAGAGAGCGTGGTATCGGCGGTTGGCACCGCCGGGACCTGTTAGAAAGGAGGTGATCCAGCCACAGGTTCTCCTACAGCTACCTTGTTACGACTTCACCCCAATCATGAACCATACCGTCGGCGCCTGCGTCCCTTGCGGGTTCGCTCGTGCGACTTCTAGTACAGCCCACTTTCGTGATGTGACGGGCGGTGTGTACAAGGCCCGGGAACGTATTCACCGCG
>JACQSY010000062.1 GCA_016211085.1 Acidobacteriota bacterium
CCTCCAATGAGTGTGCAATCGAGCGCGAGGCCATGACGATGACGTAAAGACGGCGTTGAACCTAAAATCCGGTTAAGATCAAATGCTATCCAAGCCTTATGCCGTTTCTCAAAATGCCACTTTTCGGACGAGAACTAGTTAGAGCACCGAGAGCAGCGTCAACAAACGTCGACTACGGGCTGGATCCCTTCATAGGCAAGAAAACCCCTCCAAAGTTCCTTGACACGTATGATTTGGCGGAAAAAGGTAGGCCCCTACATGGAGCGATAAACCTGCTTTTCGATTCTATTTCACCTTTACCCTACGGACGCGGACAAGTGCCTTCTGACGACAAGCGCTCGCAGTGGCTTGGTAGATCTTTGACAATCCATCAGGTTAGGGCGCTAGAGGATTCCGCGATCAATTGATCGCGGCCCCATTGAAGCTTTGTGAGAAGAGCGCGTAGACTTGACCAATTCCGATGTTTTTTCGCAGATGCAGGGAGGTGCATGCCATGAGGGGCAAAAGAACAGTTGGATTGAGAGTAGTGGTGTTGGTAGTAATCGGCATTGTCCCAGTGCGAAGCCTGCTGGCCCATTGCGACACCCGGAACGGGCCCGTGGTTCAGGACGCCAAAGCCGCCCTTCAAAAGAAAGATCTGACACCCGTCCTGAAGTGGATCAAAGTGGAAAACGAAGCGGAGGTGAGAGGCGTCTTCGAAAAAACTCTGGCGGTTCGCGACCAAGGCGCGGCAGCTCAAGAGCTGGCCGACGAGTATTTTTTCGAAACCGTGGTGCGTTTGCACCGTGCCGGCGAGGGCGCTCCCTACACAGGGCTTAAGAATGAGCCGGCTGAGCCCATTGTCACCCTGGCGGACGCGGCGCTTGCCACCGGCTCGGTCGAGCACATGGGCGGAGAACTGGCGGGTGCCTTGCGTTCAGCTCTAAGGGAAAGGTTCGAAAAAGTGGTCGAAGCCAGGAAAAGCCAGGAAAAGAGCGTGGAAGCAGGCCGAAGCTTTGTGGAAGCCTATGTGAGCTACATGCACTACGTTGAAGGGATTCACGCCGCCATCAGCTCGGCAGGTTCTCATCACGGAGAAGCCTCTCACCAGGGCCCATAAACCAACTTCGAAGATTTCCGGTCATTAGTGTTTTCAAGTCCCGCGGCTGCGCATTCAAGAGCCGGGCTGTCACCCTGATGGGTGGGTAATGTCCTAACTTAGGACAGTACCGATGGGTGGTCAGGGGCGGTTGGTAAACTCCGCCAGTGAGTTATTCTTGGCACGTACTCGGGGCTCCGCCTGATGCTGTTCAGCGATTGACCACTGATTTGAGTATCCCTCCCCTGGTTGCCCGGCTGCTTTGCCAGCGCGGGATCAGCGATTCTGAGCAGGCGCGATCTTTCTTACGGCCCAGCCTTGATGATCTGCATAACCCTTTACTAATGAAGGACATGGAGTTAGCTGCAGGGCGCATCCTGCAGGCGGTGTCGCGGAGAGAAAAAATACTCGTTTACGGGGATTACGATGTGGACGGCATCACCGCCACGGTTGTGCTGAAACGCGCCATTGAAATGCTGGGAGGGGAAGTCGATTTTTACATCCCCAAACGTCTCGAAGAAGGTTATGGCGTACGGAAGGAGCCACTCCGCCAGGCGTGGGAAAGAGGATTCAAGCTGGTGGTGACGGTTGACAGCGGAATCCGCGCGTTCGAGGCTTGTGAAGCAGCCCGGCACTTCGGCCTGGACCTGATCATCACCGACCACCACCTGCCGGACCATGAGCTTCCTGCAGCAGTTGCCGTGCTGAACCCACGCCGGGCTGACTGTGGTTATCCGGACAAGAATCTCGCTGCTGTCGGCGTGGTTTTTAAACTGATCCAGGCTCTTTTTGAAAGAACCGGACGAAGCTCGGTGCTCATCCACTTTCTCAAGCTGGTGGCGATTGGGACCATTGGGGACATCGTTCCTTTGCTTGGTGAAAACCGGCTCTTCGTCAAATTCGGCCTGGATGGGTTGGCCGAACCTCGAAATCATGGTTTGAAGGCGCTGTTGAACGGCTCGGGAGTGGAGGGGCGCGTCAACTTGTTCGACATTGCCTTTAAGCTCGCACCCCGCATCAATGCTGTGACTCGCATGGGCGGAGGACGCGAAATTGTAGAACTCTTTTCCATAGACAACTACGACCTTGCCGAAGCTACGGTTCAGCAGATGAATCAGAAAAACGCGAAGCGCCAGAAAGAAGAGCAACGCATTCTGGCTGAGATCGAGGAACATTTCCGGGAATCTCCCCAAGACTTTGCGCGGCGAGTGCTGGTGGTGGCAGGCCGAGGGTGGCATCGTGGCGTCATAGGCATCGTCGCCTCCCGTCTCATGGAGAGATTCCACCGCCCCGTCCTGGTTTTTTCCATAGATCAACCCTACTCTCAAGCCTCCGGCAGAAGCATTCCAGGTTTTCACCTCCTTGAGGCGCTGGATGACTGTCGCGACCTGCTGGTTCAGCATGGAGGACATGCGCAGGCCGTCGGGTGCACTGTTTTGACTGATCGAATACCGGAATTGACCGTGCGCCTCGACAACATAGCCCGGCTCGTTCTGGGGGACGAGCTGCCCCCTCCCATGCTCCAGATCGATTCCATGCTGCCGATCACTTCGGTATCACTCGATCTCTGGAACGACCTGGAGCAACTGGCTCCATTTGGATCGGGCAACCCTCTACCCGTATTTGCATCCAAGCAGGTGGACATTGCGGCAGGTCCCTGGGTGCTGAAGGAACAGCACCTGAAGTTTCAGGTTCGGAGTAACGGGTCCCGTTTGAATGCCATCTGGTGGAAAAATGGCTCTCTGGCTGATACCATACGAACGGGTCAGTTCTTTGATTTTGCTTATACATTGACCCGGGAAACGTATCAGGGAGAAGACAGGCTGTTACTGACCATTCGCGATATTCGTCACGCACCGTAAGACGGAGCAAGGCGAATCAAAATCCCTCTGAATCCTCCGACCAAGGAATTGTCCTGCGCTGATGAATATGCAGTCGAGCTTTTTGAAAAAAACATTGGCGGCCTTGGTGATTGTGCTTGTGATTGCCATTGCCGCCAATTTGTATTGGCGACAACGCCAGGCTGTCCGTGTGCCCGAGGGCAAACTTCTGCCGCCGGAGATCAGCCATCAAACCACGCGATTTGAATACTCGCAAAACCGCGATGGCAAGCCGGTTTTCAAGGTGGAGGCCGAAGTGAGTACGGAAAGTGTCGGGGGAATCCACACCTTGAAAAATGTCCGGCTAACCCGCTTTGATGCCCAACAGAAGACCCAGGAGAACGTTTACGGTGAAAACGCCGTCTACAACCTTGCCCGAAAAGAGATTGTATTTTCCGGTCAGGTCCGCATTCAGCTACCGGACGGTCTGGAGGTCTCTTCCGAAGAAGTGCGCGCCGATCTTGACAAGGAATGGGTGCACATCAATCAGCATTTCAGTTTCAAGCTCCAACAGGCGCAAGGCGAGGGCAAGTCGCTGTTTTATGACATCGGCAAAAAACAATTAAGGGTGGATAGAGGGTTCGCCGTGGTGTTGCCGCAGAATGGCGGAAAGGCTGAAGTTACGGCTGAAAGGGCAGATTATCAGCTCGCGGGTGAATACATTCAGATGGCGGGTAACACCCGGATTACCAGCAACCGGGGCGAACTGACAGGCGAGCAGGTGGAGGTGTTTCTCAGCCCCCAAAAGGAAGTCCAGAAGTTATCTGTAATCGGCAATGCCCGGTATCGTACTTCTGCAGGTGAACAGTTTTCTGGAAACCAAATAGATACCTACTTGAAAGAAGGCAAGCTGGTTAACTTTGAAGTGCTTGGACCTCCCCAGGCAGCTTACGAGAACAAAGCGGTCTCTGGTGGAGATTATCTGACGGCCGCGAGCATTCGCGGGAAGTTTGATCCCCGGGGAGAGACCATCGAAGATCTGCGGGCGGAGGAAGAGGTCAACTTCCGATCGCCGCGCTTAAAGATTGTAGATTCCCGTTCCCGGACGTTAACGGCCTTCTTTCACGGTCACAGATCAGAGCTGAACAGAGTTTCCATGGAAGGCAATGTTGCCATTCACCGAGAGAGCGGCCCCGCAGGTTCTGAAAACATTCACGGGCAGCAAATCGAGGTTTTCCTTGCACCCGGTCAACTCATGGAGAGTGCCCGGGCGCGGGGCAATGTCGTCATCGAGTTCAAGCGAGGCGACCAATCGCGAAAATTGACCACCGTCGGGGTGGTCGACCTCGCATACGAGAGAGGATTGGTACGCGAGCTTGTGAGCCGGAGCCAAACCGTCGTGGAAAACCAATCTCCACGGGGCCGGCAGGTATTTCAGGCTCCGGCGGTTCGCGCCGCTTTCCTGCAAGGGGTTCTTGAGAGAATTTCATCCACTGGCGGAGTGGTTTTGGAGTTTCTGCAAGGTGAAAGCAGACGTTCCACCTCCAGCAACGACCTGGAAGTATTTTATCGAGCTGGAATCTTGCAGCAAATTGTTCAATCGGAAAACTTCCATTTCACGTCAGGCGATTCCTCAGGGACAGAGATTTTCGGGGAGCGTGGAGTTTACGATGCCGTAAGCGGTACCGTGACAGTCTCAGGGAAAAAACCTCCCGTGCTGCGCTTTGCCGAAGGCGAGACTACCGCCTCGAGTTTGGTGCTTGATCCCGGCCGGGAGAAAATAACCGCCACTGGCGCCGTTCGAACGGTATTGCGGCGCGATGGGCAAAGCTTTCTGTTGATCGCGGGCGCTATGCAGGCAGATTCGGCAAGCGGCTGGGTTCAGTATTCGTCCTCCCCACGTCTAGTGCAGGGAGCCAATTCAATCAGCGGTCAACTGATACGGATGAACAATAAGTCCGAGGAAATGGTCATTGAAGGGGAGGTAAAGAGTTTTCTGATTCAAGAACAGGATTCGTCGCCAAAGAAATACTGGCTTTCTTCCGGTAAGCTCACCTATCGAAACAATCTGGCCCGCTATGAAAACGACGTTGTGTTGAGAAGCGAGGAGCTGGTTCTGAAAGCGCCCCTTGTCGAAGCGCACTTCAGCGGCAGCAACAGTTCAAAGCTGGAGAAGGTCACGGCCGCCGGGGGAGTTCACCTCACGCAAAGACAGAGGGTTGGAGAGGGGGAGACGGCGAGGTTTTTTCCAGAAGAACAGAAGGTGGTGCTTGAAGGCAAGGGCGCCTATGTTTTTGAGCCGGGCCGCGGCCGCTTTTCAGGCCGCCAGTTGACCTTTTTTATTCGCGAGAATCGGGTTCTTGTAGAAAGTTCGACTGCCTCTCAGGTGCCTTAAGGAGCAGGTTTGGATAAAAGTAGCGCAATCTTAGAGGCGTTAAACCTTAATAAATCCTATCAAGGCCGCAAGGTTGTCAGTCATGTCAGCCTGTTTGTGAATGCCGGTGAAGTGGTGGGCTTGCTGGGTCCAAACGGAGCGGGGAAAACAACGACCTTTTATATGCTGGTCGGCCTGACTGCTCCGGATGGCGGTACAGTCCTGCTGAACGGACGGGACATCACCATGCTGCCCATGTACCTGCGCGCACGAAGCGGTATCAGTTATCTTCCTCAGGAGCCCTCGGTTTTTAGAAAACTCTCCGTGGAGGACAACCTTTATGCAATCGCCGAAACGCTCGATATGAATCCAGGCATGGCGGACCAGAAGGTCAGCGAACTGCTCGAAGAATTCGGGATCGCTTCCCTGCGCAAGAATCCGGCTTACACACTTTCAGGTGGAGAGCGGCGCCGGCTGGAAATCGCGCGCTCACTGGTTCTTGGTCCTGCTTTCATTCTGCTTGACGAGCCCTTTGCAGGAATCGATCCGCTGGCCGTTTTAGACATCCAGCGTATCATCACACAGTTACGGTCACGCAATATCGGGGTCCTGGTGACGGACCACAACGTTAGAGAAACGCTCAAGATCACCGATCGCGCTTACATCATCAAAGAAGGAAGCATTTTCAAATCAGGGACGCCGGAGGAATTATCCTCGGATATAGAGGTCCGCAGAGTTTACCTGGGTGAACATTTCCGACTATACTAAACGAGTGTTGAGATGTGAGGTGAATAGATCAGTAGCGCAATTCGAAACTCTCTTCGGCTGAGCTTGTCGTTTATCAGTATCCTCAATCTTGCTCCGGCACCCACTCAAAGCACAGTGTGGCCCCTGGGAAGTGAATTATGGCGCGAAGACAACAGCTAAGACCTGCTCTGAACATGACGGTGTCGCAAAGGCTCGCCATGACTCCGTCATTGCTGCAGAAGATTGAGCTGTTGACACTCAGCCGGTTGGAACTTTCCGAGCTTCTTAATCAGGAATTGGTCGAGAACCCCGTTCTGGAAGAAGCTAATGATGCCAACGATCCGGAACTCGGCGAAAGGACTGAACAGGAGACTATTCCTGAAAGACCCGCCGACAAGGAGCCTACGGTAGAGGAAAAAGACACCTTTGAAGATTTTGACTACGAATACTTTTTTGGCGAATACCTGGCTCCCAGCCAAACCAGCCGGGAGTTTGAAAGTTCCGACGATCGTCCTTCCTTCGAGAGCTTTTTGGTTCGTCCCACTTCTTTGATGGATCACCTCAACTGGCAGCTGGGGCTTCTGGAAGTACCCCCTGAGATTCATGAGATTGCTTACTTTATTATCGGCAATCTTGATGAGGACGGATTTTTGACGCTTTCTCTCGAAGAGATCAGCAACAGCCTCTCTGTTCCGCTGGAGAGGGTGGAGGAAGCTCTGAAAGTAGTGCAGGGAATGGATCCTGCCGGGGTAGGGAGTCGCAGCCTTCAGGAATGTCTTTTGATCCAGATACGCGCCGCCGGCCAGGGAGGGACGCTGCTTGAAAAACTGGTCCAGGATTACCTTCCTTTAATCGAGGTCCGCAAATTCAAAGAGATTGCCCGCGAACTGCAGTGCGAGATGGAAGATATTTCCGCAGCCCTCGAAGACCTGAGACAGTTTTCTCCCAAGCCTGGAGAAAAACACAGTTCCAAGACGCCGGTTTACATCGAACCTGATGTTTACATTTACAAAGTGGGCAATGATTACGAGATCTTGATGAACGAGGACGGCTTGCCCAAGCTCCGGCTCAACCAGTCCTACCGCGATCTCTTGAAAGCGAATAATGTCACTCGTGACACCAAGAGCTTCATCAAAGAGAGATTCCGCTCTGCCCTGGAACTGTTAAAGAGTATTGATCAGCGCAAGCAGACTATTTACCGGGTCTGTCTGGCGGTGGTGGAACGTCAGAAGGAGTTTCTGGAGAAGGGGCTGATGTATTTGAAACCCATGCTCATCAAAGATGTCGCAGAAGAATTGGGCGTACATTCCTCTACCATTAGCCGGGTTGTCACCAACAAATATGCCTATACTCCTCAGGGTGTCATCGAGCTTCGCAAGTTCTTTACCATTGGTGTGGAGAGCATCCAGGGTGAGAACCTCTCCATCGTTCACGTTAAGGAGAAGATTCGAAAAATCATCGGAGAGGAGAACCCCAAGAAACCTCTTTCCGACCAGAAGATTTCGCGTCTGCTTAATCTCGAGGGAATACAAATCACTCGCCGTACGGTAGCAAAATACCGCGACCAAATGAAAATTCATGGGTCGCGCGAAAGAAAAATGGCCGTGCTGTTCTAGCAGCCGCCACCGCAGGAGGAATCGTTCCGAGGCGCGCATGTCAATGAGCGCTTCTGCTGCGATGAACCCGAGCGCTTACTTCGCTGGCGCTTCGTGCGCGCCTCTGATTCCAGTGATAATTTAGCAGCCGCCACCGCAGGAGGAATCGTTCCGAGGCGCGCATGTCAATGAGCGCTTACTCCGCTTCGCTTTGTGCGAGCCTGATGGAAGATGAATTCGCAATCCTTCAGAGCATTTTTCAGCTTTCGCTATTGACCAGGGACCGGCTACCCTTATGATTGAATTGATGAGTGGAGCTGCTCCCAGCCTGCATGCGCAAGTCCGGGACCTGTACGAGACGCCTGACACCACCCTGAACCTGAGTTTGATCGCAGGTAAAGAAGGTCTGGAGAACGAGATCACGTCGCCACGCATTCAAAAGCTGGGACTCGCGCTGGCCGGATACGTCGACTATGTTCATAAAGGACGCGTGCAGTTTATCGGCGGCACAGAAATAAACTACCTGCGGCGTCTTTCCGATCAAGAGCTGCGGGAGGCGATTCAAAGAGTTTTCTCGCGTTCTCTCTGTTGCATTCTCATTACCAGAGGACTGCAGCCTCCATTGATTTTGCTGGACGCAGCCGATCGCAACCGCGTGCCCATCCTGCGCACGCCGGTGTTGAGTTCCGTCGCCATCACGCAAGTCACCGGTTTTCTGGAGGAAAAGCTGGCCCCGCGCACTTCAATACACGGCGTGTTGATGGACGTTTTCAACCTGGGCGTCCTGCTATTCGGTGTTTCCGGTATCGGAAAAAGTGAATGTGCTCTGGACCTCATCCTACGCGGTCACCGGCTGGTCAGTGACGACATGGTAGTGATCCGCAAGCTGGGAGTGGATCGGCTCGTGGGCACCGGCCCCCCCGATTTCCAATTCCACATGGAACTGCGCGGCCTGGGAATCTTGAACCTGAAGGAACTCTTTGGCGTGTCGGTTCTGAGTCGCGCCAAGACCATTGATCTGGCGATCCACATGGTGCGCTGGAAGTCGGACGAAGAGTATGACCGTTTGGGAGTGGACGAAAGCTACCAGCATTTCCTGGATGTTCCGGTGCCTCTGGTGACAATGCCGGTGGCCCCGGGGCGACACCTGGCCACTCTGGTTGAGGTGGCGGTGAGAATCCAGCTCTTAAAAAATCAGGGCTATAGCCCATCTCGCGAATTTGTACGGCAGCTGGATCAACTTCTGCAAAAACCCTGACGAAGCCGACTTTGACACAATCTCAACAGCTCGAATCTCTGGTCATCATCACCGGTATGAGCGGCTCAGGGAAGCATACCGTCTTCAAGGCCCTGGAAGACCTGGGCTATTTCTGCGTGGACAATCTTCCGACCGCCTTGATTCCGCGATTGATCCAGATGACAGCTGCTTCAGGAGGCGAAATCCGCAAACTAGCGATCGTGGTCGACGTCCGCCTGAGAGAATCTGTAGCAGAATTCAAGAAACTTTTTCGCAAGCTGAAGCGCGCCCATTTAAAATCCACCATTATCTTTGTGGATGCAGCGGACGAGATTCTGGCACGCCGCTACAGCGAGACCCGCCGCATTCATCCGCTAGCCAAAAATCGCTCGCTGTTTCAAGGAGTCCGAAGTGAACGACGCAAACTGTCGGCTATCCGCACCCTCGCCGATCTGGTGATCGATACCAGCAATTACACCGTACATGACCTGCGTAAGTTTATTTATGAGACATTTCAACAGCCCGGACAAGCCGAACAACTGCAGCTTTCCATTGTGAGTTTTGGTTATAAGTACGGCATTCCGCATAACTCCGACCTGGTGTTCGACGTCCGTTTCCTGGTCAACCCAAACTTTGTGCCAGGTCTGAAAGAAAAAACAGGTTGCGATCCAGAAGTCGTCCGCTACTTGCTCAAACGGCGGGAGACCGTGGAGACGATTGCCAAAATCAGCGAAATGCTAGAATATCTGTTGCCCAAATATGCCAGGGAAGGGAAGAGCTATCTCACGGTTTCTGTTGGGTGTACGGGTGGAAAACACCGTTCGGTAATGGTGGCGGGGGCGCTGAAAGAAAAGCTGGTAAAAGCGGGATACCAGGTCAATTTAATTCACAGAGATTTGCATTGAAAATGACTACCTCTCCTTTGGTGGGCGGGCTCGTTGTGACTCACGGCCAACTCGGCCACGAGTTGGTGGCGGCAGCAGAGATGATCGTCGGAGAAATCTCGCATATCGCCGCCTACTCCATCGGGTGGCACGACGATCTCAACGAGTCCAAGCGTGAGATTGAACAGAGGCTACAGTCCATCAATCAGGGCAAAGGGGTGATTATCTTGACGGACATGTTTGGCGGCACACCTTCCAATCTCTCGCTTTCTTTGCTCAAGAAGGGTGAAGTGGAAGTTATTACCGGTGTAAACCTTCCCATGATTGTCAAGCTGGCCAGTCAGAGTGGATCGGAGAGTCTTTCAGAATTGGTCCGGGCCATCAAGCAGCAGGGCCAGAAAAATATTTCAATAGCCAGTGAGTTGCTCGGAGAATGATTGAAAGGACGGTTCGCATTCAAAACGAATTAGGGCTGCACGCCAGGGCTGCGGCCAAGTTTGTAAGAATTGCGTCGCAGTTTGAAAGTGACATTAAAGTGGCGCGTTTGAACAGCCATGAAGAGATCGACGGCAAGAGCATCCTGGGCATTCTGCTGCTGGCGGCAGCGCGTGGAACTGATCTGAACTTGCGAGCCAATGGTCGGGATGAGGAAGCGGCTTTGGAAGCTATTGTGGGTCTGATTCAAAACAAGTTCGGTGAGCAGAAATGAAGGAATTTTCTGAGGGAAAGGACTCGCGACAGCTGATGGGTGTCGGGCTCGCTCCCGGCGTGGCGCTGGGCACCGCCGTAAACATTGGGGCCAGATCCGCGGTCCTCTATCCGCTGCGAATTAACACGGAGGAAGTCGAGGCTGAAATCCTGAGGTTGAGAAAAGCGCTGCGGAAGTCCCGAGAACAGCTCGAGGTCATCAAGGAAAAATTTCAAAAGCAGCTGGGAAATGAACATTCGTTCATCATTGATGCTCACCTGTTGATGCTGGAGGATAAGCATCTTATTTCCGAGATTGAAAATCGCATCCGGCAGGATCTTGCCAGTTCAGAACGGGCGCTGGAGGAAGCGGGAGAACGATGGCTGTCGATCTATCGCTCCCTTGATGACCCGTTTTTTCGCGAGCGGGGATCCGATCTCCAGGAGGTAGTGGAACGGGTCATGGAGAACCTCTCTGGCTTGGAGAAAACCCGCACTCGTCGTCTTCCGTCGGACCTGGTTCTGGTGGCTCCGGAAATCAGTCTGGCCATGCTGGCCGACTACGATCTGGACCGGGTGAGAGGCCTGGTGGTCACATCCTGCGGGCGAACCTCTCACGTAACCATCATCGCTCGCTCCTATCGCATTGCCGTTGTGTCTGGGATTGAGCATGTTGAGACGCTGATTCGCACGGGTGACCGCGTAATCGTTGATGGAATTAAAGGGGCGGTGTACGTCAATCCCTCTCCTGAGATCACTCGCCGATGTATGGAGGAGGCAAAGGAGCAGAAGGAGCTGGCTCTTTCAATCGTGCAGGACCGCGCACCCTGCGCCACGAGTGAGGGGCGCCGCGTATCCCTGTATATCAATACTGAAGTGGGCAGTGAAGTGCAGGCTGGGTTGAGGCTGGGAGCTGAGGGCGTCGGCCTTTTTCGTACAGAATACGTCTACATGAAGAATAAGAAGGCATTGGTGAGCGAGGAGGAACAGTTCACGGTTTATCGGAACTTGGCGGAAAACGTGCGCGAATTGCCTGCTATGGTGCGCACGCTTGACATCGGCGATGGCCGGCACCCCCTTTTCTCCCATCTTGCAGGTGAAGAGGATTCCGTGCTCGGTTTGCGGGGCATGCGTTTTAGCTTGCGTCACCCGGAAATCTTTAAGAGCCAGATTCGCGCCATTCTGCGTGCCGGCCGCCACGGCAATCTGCAGATCATCCTTCCCATGGTTTCCAGTGCAGATGAACTGATTGAAGGACGGCGGCTCATCCGCCAGGCACGCAATGAGCTGGAGTCACGGGGAATCCTGACCAATCCTCCGCAGGTAGGCGTTATGCTGGAAGTCCCCGCCGCGGTGTGGACGCTGGAGGGCATTTGCTGTCATGCTGACTTTCTCGCCGTGGGAACTAATGACCTGATCCAGTACACCCTGGCCGTTGGCCGCAACAACGCGGGAATTGCATACCTGTTTAATCCGCTTCATCCTGCAATTCTGCATACTCTCAGCCGTATAGCCCGGGCCGCCCAGGACTTTGGAAAAACCGCGGTGGTATGCGGTGAAGTGGCCAGCTCTCCGGTATTCGCGTTTCTGTTGGTGGGAATGGGCTTTCAGCACCTTTCCATGAACCCCTACGCTATTCCTGAAATCAAGCAAATGATTCGGGGCATGAGCTATGCTAAGGCGCGCGAGATCTCTGAAAAAATTTGCGGACTCACAACCGTCGCAGAAGTGGAACAGCTGGTAAGCGAGTATTTTGCCGGCTGGCCGCAATTGCAGTCCCTGATGAACGTAGGATCACCTTCGTTTTCGAATTAGGTCTTGGCGGGGAATCTTTTCACCCGTTCTGTTGAATTCGGCAGTTTTTCTTATCCCTTAACGGTCGAATGACAATTGCCAACCAGCTCACGATTTTACGTATAGCCCTGGTGCCCATCTTCATTTTGCTTGTCTTATACGATCGCAGAGGCCAGGCGCTGGCGATTTTCGTGCTGGCCGGCGCCACCGATCTGCTCGATGGTTTATTGGCCCGAAAGTGCAACCAGCGCACACCAGTCGGTGCGTTCCTTGATCCTCTGGCTGACAAAATGCTGTTGACCAGTTCGTTCATCGTGCTCTCCCTCGTGGACCAGGATTTGCCGGTGCGTATTCCGGTTTGGCTTGCCGTTACGGTTATCAGCCGGGATGTCGTTTTGATAATCAGCGTCCTGGTGCTCAACTTGTTGGGAGAACGGCGCGTTTTTTATCCCTCGCTTGTCGGCAAGGCCACCACTGCCTTGCAGCTCTTGACGATTCTTGCAGTTCTCAGTTCGCAATTTACGCACATCAATCCTTCTTTGTTTAACCTCCTGGTTTACATGACGCTCGCCTTCACGATTGTCTCCGGGGTACACTACCTGAGCCGCGGCCGCAAGCTGGTGGTTTCGTAAGGCCGTCAGGCTAAAAGGTTTGTGGTTTTACTCATGGCACTTATAATTACGCGGGGGAAGTAAATGATGGAAATTAAGCAGGTTGGCGTGGTGGGCTGTGGCCAGATGGGTTCCGGAATTGCCCAGGTTTCAGTGGTCGCAGGGTACCCCACCACGGTTTGTGAAGCATCTAAGGATTTCCTGGACCGTGGTTTCCGGACCATCGAAAATTCTCTTCAAAAACTTCAAGACAAAGGCAAGATAACCGCAGGGCAGAAACAGCAGGCTTGGCAGCGACTTCGGGGAACCGTCGATATGGAGGACCTGGCGGAAAAGGACTTGGTTATCGAAGCCGCGACCGAGGAGTTGTCTGTTAAGAAAACAATTTTTCAGAAGCTCGATTCACTGTGTAGACCAGCAACGATTCTGGCCTCGAACACTTCTTCCATTTCGATTACGGAACTGATGGTGGTTACGGGGCGCCCTGAACGTTTTGTCGGTTTGCATTTTTTTAATCCCGTTCCCCTGATGCAGCTTGTCGAAGTCATCCGCACGCTGGTGACTGACCCTCAGGTTTTCGACATGGTGGTTAACTTTGCCGCCAGCCTTGGTAAGACCCCGGTGCGGGCGGGTGATCGATCCGGTTTCATTGTGAACCGGTTATTGATTCCTTATTTGCTGGATGCCATTCGGGCTTTGGAGGAAGGGACCGGTTCACTGGAGGACATCGATCTAGCTATGAAGCTTGGCTGCGGACATCCCATGGGGCCTTTTACTCTTCTGGATTTTATCGGCCTGGATACGATCTACCATGCTGCTAACATCATGTTTGAGGAGTACCGTGAGAAGCGTTTTGCTCCACCGCCTTTGCTGAAGCGTATGGTTCAGGCGGGACAGTTGGGCAAGAAGTCCGGGAGGGGTTTCTATAACTACGCACCGCAGCAATCCAAATGAACAAAGGCCGGAGGAATGCTTCAGGACGAACTCCTGACTTCCCCGGCCCCTCAGTTTCAACAAGGTACCTATGCACAGCAGTTACAACACATTGAAGATAGAAATTGCGGAAAGAATTGCTCTGCTCACGCTCAACCGCCCTGAAGTGCTCAATGCTTTAAACAATGAGACTTTGGATGAGCTGGAGAAAGCTTTTCACGAACTGAATGCGTCTGAATCGGCGGGGGCGGTTATTTTGACCGGGGCCGGCGAGAAGGCTTTCTGTGCCGGGGCTGATGTAAGGGAGTTGGCGAAGCTGGATGCGCTCGGAGCCAGGCATCAGGCCTTACGAGGCCAGCGGGTCATGGATGTGATCGAGGCGTCAGGAAAACCGGTGATTGCTGCAGTCAATGGAGTTGCTTTGGGTGGCGGTTGTGAATTGGCAATGGCTTGCCACGTGCGGATTGCCGCAGAAGAAGCTCGCTTTGGACAGCCCGAGGTAAAGTTGGGCATCATTCCCGGTTATGGAGGCACGCAGCGGCTGACTCGACTGGTAGGAAAAGGAGCAGCCATGGAGATGGTGCTCTCGGGCGACATGGTCTCAGCTCAAGAGGCGCAGCGCCTGGGCCTGGTGAACCGACTGGCACCGCGCAGCGAGTTGTTGTCCGTCTGCCGTAAGCTTGCCGGAACTTTTTTGAGCAATGGTCCGTTGGCACTGCGTTATTCTATTGAAGCCATTAACAGGGGACAGGAGATGCCTCAGTCGGACGCGCTGGTGCTGGAAGCCTCGCTCTTCAGCTTGAGCTTTGCCTCTGCCGACATGCAGGAAGGAATGCGCGCCTTTGTGGAAAAACGGAAGGCTCAATTTCAGGGAAAATAAAAGTGAACGAACTGGAAGGCCGGCTTGACGGAAAGGGACTGAAGTTCGCGATTGTGGTCAGCCGTTTTAACGATTTGATCACGGAACGCTTGTTGCAGGGCGCTCTTTCAGTGCTCAGGCGGGCGGGCGTGGAAGAGCAGAACATCCTTGTAGTTCGCGTCCCGGGTGCTTTCGAAATCCCCCTGGCAGCGCAGCGCTTTGCCGAGGCCGGGAATTGTGATGCAGTCATCTGTCTGGGAGCCTTGATCCGAGGCGAGACCCCTCATTTTGATTACATTGCCACCGAGGTGACGCGCGGAATCGGCGAGGTTGCGCTCAAATACAATCTTCCTGTCTCCTATGGCGTGATCACGGCTGATACTGTGGAACAAGCCATGGACCGCTCGGGATTGAAACAGGGCAACAAAGGTTCCGAGGCGGCCCTTACTGCAGTTGAGATGGCTACTCTGGTGAGGCGCGTCTCCACGGAAAAGAAATGACGGGGTTCGGCGCGTTTGCCGGCCGCGTGGCTAGTGTCCGGTCCCAGGAATACAGATATGTTTGCAAGTGGGGCTTGCGAGGCGAGGTCAAGGAGCGAAGAGGAGGCGATGTCGGTGTACATCGGCGACGCCGAGCGACGCCGAGATCCCCCGCAACCCCCACTCGCCCGAAGGGTTGCGGCGGGACGGCCGTCATCTGTTCGTTGCTTCTTCTCGCCGATGGGCCTGGCATCGACTCGTCGTCGCGCCTCGATCTAACGGCTGTCGCGCTCGCAACAAACGTACGTGTATTCCTGGGACAGGACACTGGGGGTCGGAAAACTTCTTTGTTTTCAATGGAGACATGCTCGGCCCCGCGGCAAAACTCACTTTGATTCCTTAAGATGGCTGGACGGCGAAAGGCCCGGGAACTCGCGTTACAGTTGTTGTTTCAAGAAGAGGTCACCCGTTATCCTCGGGGTGAGATTTCGGAAGTTTTCTGGCGTTCGCAATCCGCGGATGAAGAAAGCCGTGAGTTTGCCGAGCACCTCTTTCAAGAATCCCTGGAACACCGAGAGCGGATTGACGAGCTGATCCGGCGTCATTCCGAGCACTGGCGCTTTGAAAGGATCGCTGCAGTCGACCGGAATATCCTGCGCATGGCCGTCTGTGAGTTCCTCTATACTGATACACCGCGCATTGTGGCCATTGACGAGGCCATCGAAATTGCGCGCCGCTTCAGCGGTGAACAATCGACCGAGTTTGTCAATGGCGTGCTGGACGCAATTAAACAGGAACTGGAAGCACAAGAGGAGCAATGACAGGATGAGCAGCGAGACAGATCCGGTCGAGCAGCGTGAGCTAAAGCTTCAGGAAATCCGAAGATTGGGTTACGACGCCTATCCGCATAAATTCCCTATTACCCATACCATTGGCGCCATCACGGCAACATACTCGCATGGCGCGGCAGTACAGCTCGAGAATGAGCCGGTAACCGTTCAAACTGCGGGACGTCTTATGTCCATCCGGGGTCACGGCAAGGCAGGATTTGCAGATCTTTTCGGAGCCAATGCACGCATTCAGATCTACGTGCGTGAAGACCGGCTGGGCGCTGAAAAATTTACCTTGTACCGGCTTCTGGATGTCGGCGATTTTGTCGGAGTCAGCGGCCGATTGTTTCGCACCCGCACCGGTGAACTGACCATTCTCGTTCAGGACATCGAATTCCTGGCCAAGTCGCTGCTTCCGCTTCCGGAGAAGTGGCATGGTCTCGCTGATGTCGAGATACGTTACCGGCAACGCTATCTGGACCTGATCGCCAACGCGGCCAGCCGTGAGGTTTTTGTAAGGCGCAGCCGCATCATTTCCGCCATGAGGGAGTTCCTGGAATTGAGAGGTTACCTGGAAGTGGAGACGCCCATGATGCAGCCTCTCTCGGGCGGAGCTGCGGCCAGGCCCTTCAAAACGTTCCACGAAGCCCGGGGAATCCCTTTGTATCTGAGGATTGCCCCGGAATTGTACTTGAAGCGGCTGGTCGTGGGAGGATTTGAGCGCGTCTTTGAGATCAATCGCAATTTTCGGAACGAGGGTATTTCCACACAGCACAACCCTGAGTTCACCATGCTGGAGTTTTATCAGGCGTATAGCGATTACAAAGATTTAATGGATCTCACCGAGGAGCTCCTGCGTGACGTGGTACTGAAGGTGACTGGCAGCTTGAAAGTTGTTTTTCAGGGGCAGGAGATCAACTTTGAAGAATATGAGCGCTACTCCATGGTGGAAGCCATTTTGAAATTCTGGCCTGAAGTTTCGAGCCGCCCTTCCGTGGATGCTCTTTACGACCGGAGTCAGGTTGTCGGCCTGCTAAGAATGTTGCACGTTGAGTTCAAGCCTGACGAAAACTGGGGCACTCTGTTTGGTCTGCTTTTCGAAGTGGTTGCGGAAAAGCACCTGATACGGCCCACGTTTATCTATAATTTTCCCGTGGAGCTTTCTCCGCTGGCCAAGAAGAAGGACGAGGACCCGCGTTTTGTCGAGCGTTTCGAATTTTTCGCCGCCTCCATGGAACTGGCCAATGCCTACAGTGAGCTTAACGACCCAGAGGAGCAACGAGAGCGTTTTGAAGAACAGCTGCGCGCCCGGCAACGCGGAGATCTGGAAGCACATCCAATGGATGAGGATTATATTCGCGCCCTGCGTTACGGATTGCCCCCCACGGCAGGAGAGGGAATCGGTATCGACCGCCTGGCCATGCTGCTCACGGATTCTCATTCCATCCGGGAAGTGATTCTTTTTCCGCATCTGCGTCCGGAATAAGGCGGGGCTGCCAGCCCTCCGGGGCCTTGAATACAAGCATGAAGTTTGAGCTTTTCATTGCTTTTCGATACCTGAAGGCGCACCGCAAACAGGCAGTGGTATCCATCGTGACGGCCGTGGCAATTCTGGGGGTAACCGCTGGAGTGATGGCGCTGAACATCGCGCTGGCCCTTAATACCGGCTTCCAAGAAGAGTTCCAAAGCCGCATCCTGGTGGCTACCTCCCACGTCAATGTCTTGCGCACCGACAATACAGCAATTCTAGATTACGGAGACTTGGCTTCCAGAATGGGCCGTCTGCCCGGAGTTACAGCCGTCTCGCCTGCAATTTACGGTCAGGCGTTGCTTGCGGGAGAGCTTCGTCAGCAGCCGGCTGTTCTGAAGGGGATTCCCGGGGGAGAGCAACCGTTTCCGTCAGCCTTGAAAATCATTGAGGGGAGCCCCCGTGATTTTGGTTCTACACCGCACCTGCCCTCTCTCATCCTGGGCAAGGACCTGGCGCAATCGCTGGGAGCTCTGGTGGGAGAGAACCTGCGGGCTATTGGCGGCGCCGGAGAGCTGTCTCCTTTGGGGAAAACGCCTAGAATCCAAGACTTCCGTGTCATCGCTATTTTCGAATCGGGTCTTTGGGAATACGACGCAAACTGGGCTTTCGTCCCTATCGAGACTGCTCAGAAATTTTTCGGCTATTCGGCGAGGGAAGCTTCAGCGCTCGAACTGCGCATTGCTGACATTTATACGGCCCCCGAGATCGCCCGGCGAGCTGCAGCAGCGGCGGGCAAGGGCTTTTTTGCAAACACCTGGATTGAATTGAACCGTCCGCTCTTTTCAGCACTGCGCCTGGAGAAGATCGCCATGTTTATCGCCATCGGCCTCATCGTGCTGGTCGCGTCTTTGAACATTGTGATCACGTTGACAATGATGGTGATGGAGAAAACACGTGACATTGCGATCCTCACTGCTATGGGAGGCACGCCGAAAACTGCAATGATGATTTTCATGATCCAGGGATTGGTAATTGGAATCGTGGGAACTCTGTTGGGAGACATACTCGGCGCCGGTGCCGCATGGTACCTGGACCGTTACCGGGTGTTTCAGCTGGAGCCTCAAGTGTATTCCATTCCGTACGTTCCTTTCGACCTCAACTTGCCTGATTTGCTGACCGTTTCAGGGGTGGCCGTGTTGATAAGTTTCCTCGCCACGCTGTACCCGTCACGGCGTGCGGCACGCCTGGATCCTGTTGAAGCTTTGCGCTATGAATGACACGCTGTTGGAAGTTGCTGGTCTGACCAAGTCTTATCTGTCCGGGCAAGAGAAGCTGGTAATCCTGGACGGCCTGAATCTAAAAGTGCAGAAGGCGCAGATCGTGGCGATTACCGGAGCCAGCGGAGCTGGAAAAAGCACACTGCTTCATCTGTTGGGAGGAATGGACCGTCCGGATTCAGGAACCATCCTTTTTGATAATTGCGATTTGACCAGGCTGGACGGCCGCGATCTCGCCGTTTTTCGTAATCGTGAGATTGGTTTTGTGTTCCAGTTTCATCACCTGCTCCCGGAATTCTCCGCTCTCGAGAACGTGATGATCCCGCTGCTGCTGCGCAAGGAGGAGAAGGCCCAGGCGAGAAGCCGGGCGGCGGCGTGCCTCGCCGAGGTGGGGCTGGAAAAGAGGATCCATCACCGGCCCGGCGAGCTTTCCGGGGGTGAACAACAGCGCGTGGCACTGGCCCGCGCTCTCGCCGGTGAGCCCCGGCTTCTTCTGGCCGATGAACCGACAGGCAACCTGGACCAACATACTTCGGAAGCGGTTTTCAGGCTTTTGTTGAAAATCCACGCGCAACGGAACCTGACCTCAATGCTGGTCACCCACAACATGCAACTGGCTTCACTGTGTGACGTGGAGTTCCGCCTCTCGGAAGGGAAACTAAGTTAACGAAAATGCATCTTTAAACATGTGCCCTTTTGCAGCGTTCCGTTTTTGGGGTTCATTAAATTATTCGGCGCTACAGTGTATAATGATCTCGCTACTTAAAAAGAAGCCCGCGGCGGCGACACTTTAGTCAAAAGCAGATGTTTGAGAAGTATACCGAAAAGGCCAGGCGCGTAATCTTTTTTGCTCGTTACGAGGCCAGTCAGTTCGGATCGCGGTACATTGAAACTGAGCACGTCCTGTTGGGGCTTCTCCGAGAAGACAAGGCCCTGACCAGCCGATTCTTCCCACGCGCTGAAGCGACG
Organism: Acidobacteriota bacterium; assembly: GCA_016211085.1. Classification (GTDB taxonomy): domain Bacteria; phylum Acidobacteriota; class UBA6911; order RPQK01; family JACQSY01; genus JACQSY01. Next base: position 19,646 of record JACQSY010000062.1, read on the forward strand.
CTGGACGGAATACGCAAGCAGGTGGAAAGTCGAACTCCTTCTCATGAGAAGGTCTCGACTTCAGTCGAACTTCCCCTAAGTGACGAATCCAAACGGGTTTTGAACTATGCAGCCGAAGAGGCTGAAAGATTGCTCTGCAACTACATCGGGACCGAGCATATCTTGCTGGGATTGCTCAGAGAAGAAAAATCGGTGGCGGCCTCCATCCTCTACGAGAAAGGATTGCGTCTGTCGCGGGTTCGGGAGGAATTAGCAGGGACCGGCTCTGAAAAAACTGCTCCCTCCAAACCGAAAGAGTCGCTGATTCTTACTGAATTCAGTCGTGATCTGACGGAAGCGGCCCTGAACGGAACGCTGGACCCGCTGATCGGCCGGGAACGGGAAATTGAACGGGTGGTGCAAATCTTGTGCCGTCGCACCAAGAACAATCCCGTACTGATCGGGGAACCTGGCGTCGGCAAAACCGCCATTGTGGAAGGGCTGGCACAAAAAATTGTCGCGGGCGAAGTGCCTTCCATGTTGGCGGACAAACGGATCCTGGCTCTGGATATTTCGCTGATCGTGGCTGGCACCAAATACCGCGGGCAATTTGAAGAACGCTTAAAAGCCATCATGAAGGAGCTGGTGGAAAACCCTGGTTTCATCATCTTTATCGATGAGTTGCATACTCTGGTGGGTGCCGGTTCCGCCGAGGGATCTCTGGATGCCGCCAACATTTTGAAACCGGCTCTGTCTCGGGGCGAGATCCAATGCATCGGGGCCACCACGCCCTTTGAATACCGTCGTTCCATTGAGAAGGACCGAGCCCTGGAACGGCGTTTTCAAGCGGTTCGTGTCGCTCCTCCTACCGAGGAAGAAACGCTGGAAATCATATTCGGAATCAAAGACCGCTATGCAGCCTTCCACCAAGTGGAATACACCGACGAGGCCATTCATGCCGCGGTCTACCAGTCAAGTCGCTACATTCCGGACCGTTTTCTTCCTGACAAGGCCATCGATGTTCTGGACGAGGCGGGAGCGCGCGTCAAGCTGCAAAACACCATCGTTCCTGAAGAGGTGGTCACGGCTCAGAAGAAAATCAAAGTGATTGTCCGCCAGATGAATAACGCGATCTCCTCAAAGGAATTTGAGCGCGCCGCCAAGTTAAACGAACAGGAAAAACTGGAGACGGAAAACTTGCAGGTCATCAAGGAGCGCTGGAAGGTGAACAACCGGCTGCCGCTGCAGGTAAACAAAGACCACATTGAGCAGGTGATCTCGCGGTGGACCGGGATTCCGGTCACTTCCTTAAAGGAAGAGGAGATGCAAAAGCTCATGCGTATGGAAGAAGAGTTGCACAAGCGGGTGATCAGCCAAAGCAAGGCGGTTTCCGCGCTGGCACGGGCCATACGCCGCAGTCGTGCTGGAATGAAAAATCCTAACCGGCCCGTGGGATCGTTCCTGTTTTTGGGACCCACCGGTGTCGGCAAGACCGAATTGGCGAAGTCCCTAGCCGAGTTTCTGTTCGGCAGCGAGAAGGCGTTAATACGCTTCGATATGTCCGAATACATGGAGAAACACTCGGTTTCCAAGCTGATCGGGTCTCCTCCCGGCTACATAGGGCATGAAGAAGGAGGGCAGCTGACTGAAAAGATCAAGCGCAATCCCTACTCTGTGCTCCTGCTGGACGAAATTGAAAAAGCACACTTTGATGTCTTCAACATTCTGCTCCAGGTGTTTGAAGATGGACAGCTGACGGATTCGCATGGCAACACCATTGATTTCAAGCACACGATCATCATCATGACGTCCAACATCGGAGCAAGATATCTAACCAGCAAATCGCATGTGGGATTCACCACGACCGCGGAACAGGGACGGCAGAAAACGGAAGACCTCATCATGAATGAGGTCAAGAGGGTGTTTAACCCTGAATTTCTGAATCGCCTAGACGAAATCATCCTGTTTGAGGCGCTCGGTGAAGATGATCTGCACAAGATCGTCGACTTGTTGCTTCGCCTGGTTAACCGCAACCTTCTTTCCAAAGAGATCGACATCCACATGGAAGAGGATGCCAAGCGTTGGATCATTGATCAGACCTGTCAGGATCGTTCCTACGGCGCCCGTCCGTTGCGCAGAGCTATTCAAAAATATATCGAAGATCCGGTTTCGGAATTGATCATCCAGGGTAAGCTCAAAGAACGCAATACACTGACGGTCTACCTTAAGGACGGCACCCTTTATTACCGTCCCAAGGGGTCCAAGAGCGAAGGGGCCCCGCTCTCTTACGGGCTGGCGTAATCCCGACAAACCAACAATTTGCAAACATGCGCGTCGTTCACGCGCTCCGGTAGAGCGGTTGTTCCTGGTTTGTCGTTTTGTTATCATCATCTTTTTTGCAACGTCTCCATGAAGCTTTTTTCAGCAGACCGAAGTTCTGTAAGGGGAAGGCGTTTTCATTCCCTGCTTTTTTGCTGCTTGCTGCTGTTGAGCCCCGGGCTTCTGGCGCAGCAGGCAAGCCGCGAACGCATCGAAGCCGTGCGAATCGTCGGCAACCGCCGCATCCCCGAGAGCACGATTCGTTTCTACATCACCACCAAGGAAAACGACGCCTACAGCGAGGAGCAGGTGCTGCGGGATTATCGTAGCCTGCTGCATACGAATTTTTTTGACGACGTCACCGTGAAAACTCAAAAAGGGGAGACCGGCCGCATCATCATCTTCGAGGTTCGCGAGCGACCCTTGATCCGCGCTATCGAATATCAAGGAATGTCGTCCTTCAAGGAATCCGACGTCCTGGAAAAATTCCGAGATATGCGGGTTGGCTTAACTGTGGACTCCCCGTTCGATCCCTCGCGAATTCCCAGCGCGCGACAGGCTTTGAAGCTCCTGCTGGACATGAACGGACGCCCTCTGGGCAGAGTGGAAATGGAAACAGAGGAGATCACCGCCGCGGCTATCAAGCTGATCTTCAAAATCGACGAAGGTCCCAAGGTTCGCATCGGGGACATTCAGTTTGAAGGGAACACAGTTTTTGAAGATGACGAGTTGCGAGAAGCATTGAAGCTCACCAAAGAGCGTGGTCCCATCACCCTCTTTAAGGGGCAGGACAAGTTCATCAAGGAAAAGCTGGAGTATGACGTCCAGGTCAACCTGTTGGCCCGCTACCGCGAGAAAGGATATGTCTACGCCCGCGTCGGGGAGCCGAAAGTAGAAATCGTGGAAGCGCCGCGCGGTCTGCTGCTGGGATTCCGCAAGACCAAGCAGCAGTATTACATCACCATCCCAGTCGAGGAGGGTGAACAGTACCGCTACGGGAAATTCGAGGTGCAGGGGGTCAAGAATTTTGACCAGGAAACCGTACGCAAGTCCTACGGAATCGTGGAGGACGAAATCGCCAACTATACTAAGCTCAAGGAGTCCAATGACCAGCTAAAAAAACTGTACTCGCGTTTCGGATACCTCGACATGGATTTGTTTCCCGAGATAAAACCCGATCCGCAGACGAAAAAAATGGACGTGACCCTGCGGATCGAAGAGGGGAAACAGTACATCGTTAACCGTATTCGTTTTGCAGGAAATACCAAAACCCGCGATAAGGTATTGCGGCGCGAATTTGCACTGGAAGAGCAACAGCAGTTTAATGGCGATCTGCTTGATTATTCCGTACAGCGGCTGAACCAACTGGGATTTTTCGAAAAGATTGAAGAAAAGGATTATGAAGTCCTCAAGAACCCCCAGGAAAGTGAAGTAGACGTTATCGTCAAGGTGAAGGAGCGGGGACAGCAATCCATCGGGTTAACAGGCGGCGTCAGCGGCATCAGCGGAAGCTTCATCGGCATCAATTACCAATCCAACAACTTTCGCGGGCTGGGACAGCAGATCGAAGTCCAGTTGATGGCGGGAACGCGGACGTCCAACTACGTTTTTTCCTTCACGGAGCCTTACTTTCGAGATAGCGCGCTGTCCCTCGGTCTCTCTGTCTTCAACCAGCGCTATCGTTTCGACACCTTGGGTTTTTTCCCGGTTTTTTCGGCTGACGAAAACATCTCGCTGTTTACCAGGACCTCCACCGGAGCCACCATCTCTGGCAGCTACCCCTTGTGGCGGTGGACCCGCGTCGGATTGCAGTATTCGCTGCAGACCATCCGCATCGATGACATCGACGATGCCTTTCGCGATTTCGCGCTCAACCAGCTGATTGGATTTACGCCTGGAGGAACTCCCGAGGAGGCTCGTGAGGGTATTATCCGAAGCGAAGTGACACCCAGCTTTGTATACAATAGCAAGGATTCGTTTTACGGAGCCCGCAGGGGTACGAATCTTACCATCCAGGTGCCGGTTTCCGGAGGGCCCATGGGCGGCGATTTTAGTATGATCCGGCCTTTTGTCGAGTATCAAAAATTTTTGCCGGACCGGCTTCTGAGTGGCGGCCGGAATACCTTCGCTTTTCGAGCCCAGGTCCAATACGTGTGGCCTTTTGGCAGACTGCCGGGCGGCGACCCCATGACGGTTCCCTTTTTTGAAAGAATTTTCTCGGGCGGCGAGTTGACACTGCGTGGATTTGACATTCGATCGGTCGCGCCCTGGGCCATCACGCGTACCCCCAGGCTGGACGAGAACCGGAACCCGATTGTGGACCCGGCTACCGGATTACCCTCCATTACCATCAATCCTATTCTGGTGGGCGGCGATACCAGTCTGATCTTTACGGGCGAATACCGGATCCCCATTGCAGGTCCGCTGCAACTGACCGGTTTTGCAGATGTGGGTACTTCTACTATTCTGAAGCGAGGAAACCTGCAGTTGTTCGGGAAAGATACGGTGATCGAACTGCTGGAGAATACCAATAACGTGTGGAGGGCGTCTACCGGGGTCGAGATTCAATTCCTTCTACCGGTCATAAATCAACCCTTTCGGTTGATTTTCGCCTATAATCCATGGGTTCTGAATACCAATGTCGTCTTGGGCGGTGTGAGGTTTCCTCTTCGTGAGGATCGGTCGAATATTAAATTTACGGTAGGTTACTCATTCTAAGTGCCCCACTCGCAAAGTTGCCGTGTTTATGAATTGGGTACTAAGCATAGAACAAAGGAGAAATTGCAAAGAATGCGCAACATGTATAGGTCATTGATGGCCTTGGTTTTGATTTTTGTGTCGGCTGCACTGGTTCGTGCACAGGAAACTACAACCTTCCCGAAGATCGGCTTTGTGAACACCCTGGAAGTCCTCTATGGAACAGAGGAGGGGAAGAAGGAAATTGGCACCGTCGAACAGTTCATGTCCGAAAAGCAGAAGGAATTCGAGTCCAAGGGAACGGAACTAGAGAAGCTGCGCGAACAGTTCATCAACCAGCAGCGAACGCTAAATCCCGAGACTCGCAATGAGATGCAGCGTAACATTGAAGAGCGTGACAAGGAGATTAAGCGATTCCAAGAAGATACCCAGCTGGAAATCAATCGCCGGCGCGACGCCCTTCTCGAGAAGATGAGTGAGAAGATTCAGAGGATCATCACGGAATTTGCAGAAAAGAACAAGTTCAGCATCATCTTCCTTCGGGACCAGAGTCAACCGTATGTAGCGGCCTCACTGGACGTTACGCAGGAAATCATCAAGATTTACAATGAGCGCTACCCCTTGGCGGCTCCAGCCGCTTCCCAGCAGCAGGTTCCAGCCCAACCGAAGGCCGGCGAGCCCGCCAAGAAGTGAAAACATGAGGTGTCTATGCCAGAGCTCCAGGCGTTAAACCGGTGCGCTGGCCCAACCTGGATTGCCGACACTTGGAAGAGCACTCCTATACACTCCAGCAGCTTGCTTCATTCGTAAACGGGCAAATCTACGGCAATCCGGAGCTGGTAATCAGGCGTATTCAACCCTTCGAGCTGGCACAGGAGGGCGACCTGACGCTGGCTGATGAGAAGAAGTATCGCGAGCGCATCGGCGCTACAGGGGCCTCGGCTGTAATTGTCGCGGCAAATTTTGCCGCAAAGGAGTTAAACAGCCGAACAAAAAGCCTTCTTCAGGTGACTGATCCCCGCCTTGCCTTCGCTCGGCTGTTGGCCCTCTTCCATCCGGACCATTTTGTCGCGACAGGGGTTTCCCCGCTGGCTCATGTAAGTAAATGCGCCGTGATCGCACAAGAGGTGTCCATTTATCCCTTCGTTTATGTGGGTGACAATGCACGTATTGAGCGTGGTGTCACCCTTTACCCAGGTGTGTTCGTGGGAAACGGCTGTTCAATAGGGGAAGACAGCACCCTTTATCCAAATGTCGTACTTTATGACCGGGTCGTCATCGGGCGACGTGTTCGGATCCATAGCGGGACCGTCATTGGAGCAGATGGTTTTGGGTATGTGACTGGAGAAGGGCAACCGGTTAAGATCCCCCAGACCGGAACCGTAGTGATCGAAGATGACGTAGAAATCGGCGCCAATACCTGTATTGACCGCTCCACTTTCAGCGCTACCGTCGTTGAACAGGGAGTAAAGCTGGACAATCTGATCCAGATCGGCCATAACTGCCGGATCGGCGCCAACACGGTAATGGTGGCCCAGGTGGGAATCGCCGGCAGTGTGGAGGTAGGGTGTAATTGCCTGTTTGCCGGCCAGGTCGGGGTGGTGCACAAGGTCAGGATTGGTGATGACGTCATCGTCACCTCTCGAACCGGAATCACCAAAGATATTCCCTCCGGGAGCAAGATTGCTGGCTACCCGGCCATGGATCACCGGACCTGGAAAAAAATTGAGGCCATCACCCGCCGATTGCCTGAAATATACCAGGAAGATCTTCGTAAGAAATGCCGTAGCAGGAAAGCCGGAAAGAAAAGTAACCGATAACTTCTGGAAAGCGGGTTTTAGCTGTAAGACTGCCTCACCGGGAAGCGCCATGAAAGAACCTGTGACCCTAATGGAAACGCAGGAGATTATGAAGTATCTCCCGCATCGATATCCCTTTCTGCTCGTCGACCGGATTTTGGAATATGAGGCAAACCAGCGAATTGTGGGCGTGAAGAATGTGACCATCAATGAGCCTTATTTCACCGGCCATTTTCCGGGAACTCCTATCATGCCCGGTGTCCTGATCATTGAAGCGATGGCGCAGGTAGGAGGAGTGCTGGTTTTTCGGAGGCTGGACGATCCGCGCAGCAAACTGGTCTTGTTTGTGGCTATTGAAAACGCACGTTTCAGAAAACCGGTGAGACCGGGAGATCAGCTTCGCATTGAAATGGTGGTCAAAAAAGAGAAAGGACACTTTGGAAAACTCAATGGAAAAGCTTTTGTGGGCGACGTGCTGGTTGCCGAAGCCGACATGATGTTTTCAGTCGTGGACCGTGACGAATCTGAGTCCCCCTCATCCCCTCAGTAGTTTCATGATGGAAATACACGATACAGCGATTGTGTCTCCACGGGCCGAACTGGCGCCGGGGGTAAAAATTGGTCCCTATTGTGTGATCGGTGAAGAAGTCTACATCGGAGAAAACTCGTTCATAGGGCCCCACACGGTGATCCGCGGGCTGGCGCGAATTGGGAAAAGAAATCGCGTCTTGGGCCAGTCCGCCATAGGTACGGATCCGCAGGACCTCAAGTTCAGGGGCGAACGGTCCTGCCTGGAGATAGGGGACGAGAACATCATCCGTGAGTTTGTGACCATCAACCGCGGAACGGCGGGCGGTGGCGGACGCACCGTCATCGGTAGCGGCAATCTAATGATGACAGGAGTTCACATTGCCCACGACTGTATCATCGGCGATGACGTGATTCTGGCCAACGCAGCAACTTTGGCAGGACATGTTCTCGTGGGCAGCCACAGCACCATTGGTGCGTTCTCAGGCGTTCATCAGTTTTGCAGAGTGGGGGATTATGCCTTTGTGGGGGGCTATTCGGTGATCACACGTGATGCTCTTCCCTTTGTGAAGACCGTGGGTACCCGCAATGAAGCCCGCATTTACGGTATCAACTCCATTGGTCTGGAGCGTAAAGGCTTCTCCCCGGAAAGAATAGTCATCCTGAAAAAAGCATACCGTTGGCTGTTTCAAAAGGGTCTGAAGGTGGCAGACGCGGTCTTAGAGATACGAGAAGAGGGACTGGCAAGCGAGGAGGTTCAGTTTTTGATCAGATTTATTGAAGAGGCCTCCCGCGGCTTCGTGCGCTGAAAGACGATGGAGAGGACTTCCTTAAGGCTGGATAAGCTGGGCCTCATTGCAGGGAACGGAAAATTCCCTTTGCTGGTTCTAGAGGCGGCTCGCCGGCAAAATATTTCCGTGGTGGTGGCCGCTATTCGAGAAGAAACCTTTCCTGAAATCGAGGAGGTCGCCACGCGTGTACAGCAGGGGTCACAGCCGGCGGCTGTGCACTGGCTCAGGCTGGGTCAATTGGGAAAGCTGATTGAAATCTTCAGCGATGCCGGAGTCAAGACCGCCATGATGGCCGGTCAGGTTCGACATGTCCAACTATTCGGCTCCTCCCGTCCCGATTGGCGGATGATGCGATTGTTATTGTCGCTGCGCCAAAAGAACACCGATTCGCTGATCGGGGGCATTGTGCGTGTCCTCGAACAGGAGGGCATCCAATTGATCGATTCCACTCTTCTACTGCAGGACTTGTTGGCTGACAAGGGAGTGTTGACGCGCCGTAAGCTCACAACGGAGGAGAAAAGGGATATCGAATACGGTTTGAGGATCGCACGAGAGATTGCCCGCCTCGACCTGGGTCAGACCGTTGTGGTAAAAGACCAGGCAGTGGTGGCGGTTGAAGCCATGGAGGGCACGGATGAGACTCTCCGCCGCGCCGCGCGGTTAGTGAACGGTCAGCGACTGACCCTTATCAAGGTGAGCAAGCCTGAGCAAGACATGCGGTTTGACGTTCCGGTAGTGGGGTTGCAGACGCTCCATGTGCTGCATGAGTGCAATGTGACTGCCCTGGCCGTTGACGCCGGTAAGACGCTTCTTCTGGACCGCCAGCAATTCCTGGAAACGGCTGATCGCATGAAGATCGCCGTTTTCGCCGTGTAGTCGTGTCTGCGAAGCCTTTTGCTCCTGTCGATGTGGCTGTGGTCGGGGTGGGCGCCCTCGGCGAACATCACGCCCGGCTCTATTCTGGAATGCCCGGAGTCCATCTGACCGCGGTGGTTGACATTAAGGAGGACCGGGCCAACAAGATCTCCACTCAGTATGGCTGTGCCGCTTTCAGTGATTACCACCAGGTTTTGGACAAGGTAGAGGCCGTAAGTCTGGCGGTGCCCACGCGCAATCATGCGGCGATCGGACGCGAATTCCTTGAGCGAGGGATCCACGTTCTAGTGGAGAAGCCCATCGCCGACAGTCTCAAGTCCGCTGACATACTCATCAACGCGTCCGAACGCAAAGGCGCCCTGTTACACGTCGGCCATTCTGAGCGCTTTAATCCCGCGTTTCAAGCAGTGCGTCCTTTTGTGATCCAGCCGCAGTTTTTTGAAGCTCACCGGCTGGGTATTTTTGTTCCCCGTTCACTGGACATCGACGTGGTGCTGGACCTGATGATTCACGACCTCGACTTGATTCTGCAACTCTCAAGATCAGGGGTTAAGGAAATCCGCTCGGTGGGTATTCCGGTGCTGACCAGCCGTATTGATATTGCCAACGCTCGCGTCGAATTCGTGGATGGGTGCGTGGCTAATATCACCTCGAGCCGTGTCTCCAATGAGAAAGTTCGAAAGTTGCGCTTCTTCCAACCCCATGACTACATCTCAGTTGATTTTCATCACCAGCAGGCCTCGATGTACAGTTTGATCGACGGCCCCTCTGGAAAGCAGATTATCCAGAGGAAATTGGACGTGAGGCCCTGTGAACCGCTGCGGGTGGAAATCGAAGTCTTTCTGGATTCGATACGGAATAAACCAGCTTCGGTGGATGGCGTACGGCCTTGCACAGGCGAGGAAGGGAAGGAAGCCTTGTCGCTGGCATTGGAGATTCTAGGCAGAATGTAAAGCGTCTTGGAGAGTGGATGAGAGCAACACGCAGCATTGGTTTGCGCATGGGATTACTTGTTCTCGCACTCTCGCTTTTTTCGTTTCCGGCATGCGGAGGTAAACGCCGCCCGCCCCCTGTGCCCGGCGGTCCCCCTGCCAAAGCGGAAGCGAAGAAACCGAGGAAGAAAATAAAACGGGCCAAGTCGCCCCGGCCCGAGCGCCGACCGGTAGAGGAAAGACCTCCTGAAGCCTCCGACATTTTTGAGGCAGGAGTCCCAGCGGTGCGGCTGCTCCTGAGGGAAAAATTTAGCCGGGTAACTATCGAAGGTTCACATCTCGGAGAAATCGTGACCGCGCGCGCAGAAGGTAACCGCATTCATGTGCTCAGCGGGGATCAGGAAATGAGTTCATCCGGCTTTCGACTGCGACCGCAGGGCCGCCGCCTCCTCCGTTTCGAAGGCATCTACTACCCCGGTGTTCTTGACGTATTCATTAATCCCCTGGGAGTGCCGGTGGTGGTGAACGAGTCGACGGTTGAGGAATACGTAAAGGGTGTTGTCCCGCACGAACTGAATCCTTCTGCATTTCCAGAGCCCGAGGCCATCAAAGCGCAAGCCACCGCATCTCGAACCTATGCCATTTCCAGATTGGGACAGTTTGCCAAACGTGGCTTTGACCTGTATTCAGATGAGCGTTCGCAGGTATATCGGGGGAAAGAGAGAGAGCACCCGGTGGCCAATGAAGCGGTCGAAGGAACGCGCGGCATGGTCGTTGAGTACGACTCGCGTCCCATTAATGCTCTTTATTTCTCCACATGCGGTGGTAAGACTGAAGCCTACGAGTTCGTGTTCAGCCATGTCTCGATACCCTATCTGAAGGGAGGCGTCGAGTGTCCTGAAGGCAATGGAAAATACTCGCACTGGCAGGAAACCGTGCCAGTGAGGCGGATTGCGACTAACTTGCTTCCCTGGGGAAACATTGGACGTATTCGCAACGTCACTCCTCTGCGGCGTGGAAGATCAGAGAGAGTGGTGGAGTTGCTGGTCAGGGGGGAGAAAGGTGAAAAAGTTTTGAAGGGAGGCGATGTGCGGTCGGTCCTGGGACTCAAGAGCAGTCTCATTGAGGACTTTGATCCAAGATATGACTCAGACGGTTACCTGGTGGAAATCCGGGTTAAAGGACGGGGTTGGGGACACGGCGTGGGTTTGTGCCAGGCCGGAGCCGTGGAGTTGGCAAGACGAGGCTATTCTTATCAAAAAATCTTGAGACATTACTATTCTGATACCCGCCTGGCCCGCCGTTATTAGTTGCTCCTTTTCGCTAAAATCCCATGAAAAAGAAGCTCCTGCTCGTCATTGCCGGGCCCACTGCTTCGGGCAAGAGCGCACTCGCCTTAAGAACCGCACTTGAGTTCAACGGAGAAATAGTTAATGGTGACTCCGTTCAGTTTTACCGTGGGCTGGACGTCGGTAGTGCCAAACCATCTCCACAGGAACAGGCTCAAGTGCCGCACCACCTCTACAGCATTGTGGAGCCCGACCAGTTTTACAGCGCAGGAAGGTACATGGTGGAGGGCCGGCGAACCTGTCGCGGCATCTTGTCGGGAGGCCGCTTGCCGGTGGTGGTCGGAGGGACCGGTCTTTACCTGCGGGCCCTGCTGGAGGGGCTGTTCGAAGCGCCGGGACGCTCCGAGACGCTGCGGCAAAGGCTCGGTGCCATCGCGCAGCGCCGCGGAACCACATGCCTTTACCGCATGCTTGAAAAAAAAGATCCGCAGGCCGCGCAAAGAATTGCCCGCGGAGACCGCAGCCGCCTTATTCGAGCCCTGGAAATATTTTTTTTGACCGGAGAGCCCATGTCACGGTTGCAGGCCCAGAGGACACCGGACCCCTTCCCGGCACCGGGTATTGACGACTTCTCCGTTTTAAGATGCGGCCTCAGTCCGGTCCGAGAAATTCTCTATGCTAGAATTAACAATCGTGTTCACAGGATGTTTGCTTCGGGACTGCTCGAGGAAATCGACCGACTGCTCGCCGAAGGAGTCTCTAAAAAAGCAAAGGGCTTTCAAGCGCTCGGCTATCAGCATGCCCTTGCTTGTAAAGAGGGTCTATTAAAGCTCGAGGAAGCAATCTCACTCACCGCCCGAGACACACGCCGCTACGCGAAGCGGCAGCTGACGTGGTTTCGAAAGGATCCCGCGATGCGCTGGATCCCTTACTTCGGCGAAACTTCCGAAGCACAACAACAACTTCGGTCATGGATCAAGGAAATCGCGAAAGATGGAATTTGAACCGGTAATTGGACTCGAGGTCCATGCCCAGCTCCTGACCCAAAGCAAGATCTTTTGCAGTTGCAGCACCAGATTTGGTGCGCGCCCGAATTTCAACACCTGTCCGGTCTGCCTGGGCCTTCCAGGCGCCTTGCCGGTCTTGAATGAAGCAGCCGTGACCATGGCCATTAAAGCGGGACTGGCGCTCGGCTGCCGGATCAATTCGCAGTCGGTGTTTGCCCGCAAGAATTACTTTTATCCGGATTTGCCCAAAGGGTATCAAATTTCGCAGTACGACCGGCCGCTTGCCGAGCGAGGAGCGGTCACCCTCCTGACCGGAGAACGCCAGGGAACCGGAAACATTGTAAATTACCGCCAAAAAAAATTTGGGATTACCCGTGTTCACCTGGAGGAGGATGCCGGAAAATCCATTCACGCTACGGGTGGTGATACTTACGTCAATCTCAACCGTAGTGGAGTGCCCTTGATTGAAATTGTTTCGGAGCCGGACTTGCGCTCCTCCCAGGAAGCGTATGATTTTATGACTTACTTGCGACGTACGTTGCTGTATCTGGAGATCTGTGACGGCAACATGGAGGAGGGGAGCTTGCGTTGCGACGCAAATGTCTCGATCCGTCCTATAGGCTCCTCGGTCTTCGGTACCAAAACCGAAATCAAAAACCTCAATTCTTTTCGATTCCTTCAAAAAGCGCTGGATTACGAAATTGAACGTCAGGTCGACGTGATTCGTCGCGGCGGAATCGTGGTCCAGGAAACACGGCTGTGGGATGAGCAAGCTCAGAAAACCTTTGCCATGCGCAGCAAAGAGGAGGCACATGATTATCGCTATTTTCCCGAACCGGACCTGCTGCCGCTGACGATTTCATCGGAGCACCTGGAGACCATCCGACGGGAGATTCCGGAACTTCCGGAGCAAAAACGGGAGCGCCTCGTCTCCACCTACAAGCTGACCGATGAAGAGGCCTTTTCGGTTGCCCAGAACAAGGCATTCGCAGATTATTTTGAGGATGCCGCGAAAGCTTCGGGAAACCCTCGGGCCGTCTTTAACTGGATGATGGGAGACTGGATGCGTATTTTAAAACGAGACGAACGGGACATTTCCGAGTCCCCGGTATCTCCCGAACGCCTGGCGGGACTCTTGGCGCTTCTGGATCAAGGTACCGTCAGCTCCAAGATGGCTAAAGACGTTTTTGAAAGGATGTATCAAACGGGTTTGGAAGCTGAAAAGATTGTTCTGCAGGAAGGAATGCAACAAATCAGCAATAGCGCCCAGCTCGAGGTGCTGATTGACGGAATTCTTCAGTCAAATCCCCGTGAAGTGGAAGCCTACAAATCCGGTAAGCAGGGCCTGCTTGCCTTTTTTGTAGGGCAGGTAATGAAGGAAACAAGAGGTCAAGCCAACCCAAAGCTGGTGAACCAGCTGCTTAAAGCGAAGCTGCAGCCCTGAGAGGGGCAGTTTGTTTCTGAGATGGCCCCTAAGTCAAAACCCTCATCTCGACAGATTGCGGTCATCGAAGAGAACGCGAACAATATTTACTCGCTCAAGTTTGTTCTGGACAGCCTGGGATTTCATGCGCGCTCCTACACCGCAGGTACCAGCTACATGAATGATCTTCTCGCTTTTTCTCCCCAGTTGATCCTGGTGGATATGATGATTGCTGCAGGGGGCGGTTTTACGGTCCTTTCAGAACTAGAAAAGAAACGGGAATTAAGGAAGGTACCTGTTATCGCCATCACGGCTGATGCCATGGAGGGAGAAACTGAGGACATTTACAAATCAGGGGCTCGGGATATTCTCTCCAAGCCGTTTTCAATCACGGACTTGAAAAAAACCCTGGACCGCTGGCTGAAAAAAGCCGTTTAATCACTCGTACCGTAGACTCTCAACCGGATCGAGGCGTGCAGCTCGTGCTGCCGGCCAGACGCCGAATAGCAGTCCTACCGTGATCGAGAGGAGGAGAGCCGCGATGGTCATGGTCGTTGAAAAAGCCGTTGGAAGCCACGGGAAAAACCACACCATCAATCGCATTGCTACCACCGACAAAAGGAAACCCAGCAATCCTCCGATCCCTGTCAAGGTCATGGACTCGAAAAGAAACTGGGTCAGAATGTCTCTTGAGGTCGCGCCTACCGCTTTCCTCACTCCAATCTCACGGCTTCGTTCCCTCACCGAGACCAGCATGACATTCATTACACCAATCCCGCCGACCAACAAACCAATTGCCGAAATGGCGAGGGCAGCCACACCCACGGTTGCCGTGAGAGCATCGAACTGCCGGATGAGCTTTTCGGACGTTGTGATGTCGAAGTTGTTCGGTTGGCTATAGCGCACACCACGGAGGCGCCTGAGAATTTGTTCCGTGTCTTCCAGTGCCTGGGCGAGTTGTCCTTTTCTGGCACGAATCGTCAATAAAAGCCAGTCGGCATTTGGAAATGTCTTTTGAAGTGTCCGGTAAGGAATAAGCACTAGGTTGTCCTGTCCGGCCTCTCCGAAAAACGACGTCTTTCGCTGCTCGAGCACGCCGATTACTGTGAACTTTTTCCCTTCCAGCAGCAGAGAGCGCCCGGCAACCTGACCTTCTTCTGGAAAAAGTGCTTCGGCGACGGCGGATCCGATCACGCAGACTGAGTTGCGATGCAGGTCGTCTAAGCCGGACAGATAACGGCCCTCGCGCAGCACCGCACTGCTGGTAATGGCCTGATTGGAAGAAACTCCCTGTAACTGCGCCCTTCGATAAGTGGCATCCTGCGATTTCACAGTATTGTTTCCTCTCAAGATGGCGGAATAGCTCACTTCGCTAATGGCGCTGCTTGCGGACTTAAGTACGGCTGCGTCCTCCGGCTTTAAAGGAACTCTGGACGTCTCGGAGCGGTCCCGGTGGCCCAGCTGAACACCCATAGACAGATGGAATACGTAGATATTGTCTGTTCCGTATTCCTCCACCATTTGAACAATGTTGTTGCGCATCCCGCCCAAAAGGGAAGAAACCGTCACCACCGTCAGAATGCCGATCACAATTCCTAGAATAGTGAGTCCGCTGCGTAACTGGTGGCTGAGTAGCGCCTCAAAGGCCATTCGCAGGTTTTCTGGAAATAAGAAACGATTCATTTTTCCGCGCCCAGCGCACTGATCGGTGAAAGCCGGGATGCCTTGTAAGCCGGATACACTCCGAAAACTATACCTGTGGCGGCCGAAATACCGAGAGGCAGGAAAACGTATTCGGGGGTGGGGAGCAAGGGTAGAGGCGTCAAAATCCGGAAGAGCAACGCTCCCGACAACGCCATGAGCAAGCCCAGAATTCCTCCGATGCTCGCCAGCAGGCAAGACTCAACAATAAATTGCCAGAGCACGTCCCGATTGCGTGCTCCGACCGCTTTTCGGATGCCGATCTCAAAGGTTCGCTCGGTTACGGAAACCAGCATGATATTCATCACCACGATGCCGCCGATCAGCAGGGAGATCAAAGTCACTGGGGCAGCCACGGCGACGATGGTGCCTGTAAACCTCTCCACTTCACGATTAATTTGGTCAGCCGAAGTCAACCCGAAGTCATCTTTCTCGTGAGGGCGCAGGCGATGGCGAAAGCGCAACCCGGTCCGAACCTGCTCCAACGCGTCTTCAAACGAGCCATCGCCGGATCGTGCCCGGATGGTGACACTGCGGCGAGCGCCAAAGGTCTTTAAAAACGTGGTGATCGGCATGTAAAGGAGGTTATCGAGACTCTGGCCAAACAATGAGCCTTTCTTTTCAAGGACGCCCACAATGCGGAATGTTTGGTTTTTGAGCTTGAGGGTGCGTCGAAGAGGATCCACGTCAGGAAACAATCTTTCCTTCAGTGAAAATCCGATCACGCAAACCGGCTGAGAGCGTCGGGCCTCGTCTTCGGAAAAAAATCGCCCCTCAGAAATGCCCATTCCAGGGAAAGCAGTCGCGTTCTCGGTGACCCCCCCGACACGTACGTTAGCAATTTCTTGTGTTCCACTGCGAATCGGGTGCACCGCCGAAACTTCTCCCGCCAGCTCTTCGCAATCCACGCACCACCGGCGCAGAAAGTACAAATCTTCCAGATGAAGATCCTGATTCCGGCGAGAGATTTGTTCCCATTCCTCATCGCTTAAATTTTCAAAACGCGGGAACTTGGACACGGCAAAGGAGTTGCTTCCCAGCTCTCTTGAAATCACCTGTTTTACGTACTGTTCGAGCCCCTCAATCGCCGATCCCACCAGAACAACCGAAGCGACCGCGATCATTATTCCCAGCAGGGTTAAAAAGGTGCGCAATTTGTGAGCAAACAACGACTCGACGGCAACCTTTAAGGAGTCGAACAGAAACACCAGAGATCTGGCGCCGGCTCGCTGCTCAAACATCCAGCAAGTCCGGCGAGGAGGGAGCAGGCATCGGAAACTGCCTATTCTTCAAGCATGAGGATTTTTCTGCCTTCGGGCGTTATTCGCGTCGGCTCCCATGGAGGGTCGAACGTGAGATTGACAAGAACGTTGCGGACGCCGAATGCCTCCTGAATTCTGCAGCGCAGTTCTTCGGGAATTTGAGCAGCAGAGGGACACGCGGCCGAGGTGAGCGTCATCTGGATTGTGACTTCCTGTTCACCCGCCTGAATATCGTAAATAAGGCCCAGATCATAAATATTCACAGGGATTTCAGGGTCGTAACAATCTTTGATCACCTCGATTACTTGTTCCCTGGTAGGCATGAGTCACTTTGAAGGTGTAAGTATAGCGAAAGCTTGCATCAAAAGCACGGAACAAATTGGGCAGGCGGTAGTCGGGGGACAAGCGTGAAGGATCCGGCAGTCCCTGCGGATTACATTTTCTTGACAACCCCAAATGGTGAAACTTAAAATTAGTACATAGATGTCAGCGTGGGGCGCGCTGATAAAGTCTCAAATTTTTTTGGTGGGCAAAGATGTCTGAAATGAGAGAAGAACCAAGTCAGAGTTTGCCTGAAGGAAAGTACGTTTACTGCATGATTGAGTCGCGTGATCTGCGCGCTTTTGGGCCCATTGGGATTGGTGGGCGTGGCGACCTGGTGCACACGGTCCACTATGAAGACTTGGCCGCCGTGGTTTCAAACACTCCTCTGATAGTTTACGATCCAACGCGCGAGAACGTTTTTGCGCACGAGCAGGTCAATGAAACGGTCATGCGTGAGTTTACGGTGCTGCCGATGGCTTTTGGGGTTCTGTTTCGAACGGACCAAGACATAGTGGAGCTTTTGCGCGGCACCTCTGATGCGTTGCACGACGTGTTCGCAAGAATGGAAGGCAAAGTTGAATTTGGCTTGAAAGTCAATTGGGACCGCGACAAAGTCTTGAGTGAAATAGAACAGCAAAATGAGGACATCCGGCTGCTCAAGGAGCAAATCAACTCCCGTAAATCAGGGTCCACCTATTTTGCGCGCATGCAACTGGGCAGGCTGGTGGAGAGCACGCTGACCGAGCAGGGCGAGGCTTACGTTCGAGAAGTGTATTCGGAGCTTCGCGACGTTGCGGTGGCCTCGCGCGCCAACAAGCCCATAGGTGACAAGATGATCATGAACGCCGCCTTTCTGGTGGAGCGCGATCGCGAGGCGGAGTTTGATGCCAGGGTGAAGGAGATCGCAGCAAAATACGAAGGTAAACTCTTCTTCAAGTACAGCGGCCCCTGGCCACCTTACAATTTTGTCCATATCCGGCTCAAGCTGGAGCGGGGGGAAGCGGCTTCAGAAGCGGTCCTGAAATAAGGACTCATGTTCTTGATCGATGACCTGTTATTCGCCCCTCTCAAGGGTGTCAAGTTTATTCTTTCCCAAATCCAAAAGGCTGCCGAACGCGAACTGAGCGACGAAAGTATCCTCAAGGAGCAGCTGCTCGAATTACAGATGCGGCTGGAGCTCGAAGAGATTTCCGAAGAGGAATTCAAGCAGCGCGAAGCAGAGATCTTTGCGCGCCTCCGTGCCATCAAGGAGCAGCAGCTTGAAAGCCTCCATCGGGTCCATACAGCTGAATCTTCTTCCATTGTCGTTGAAGAAGGTGGAGAGGAGTATCGCTCCGGGGACTCCGGATGAAGGTGAGAGCCTTCTTCAAGATACCCGATACTCCGTTTCTTTTTTTCGGCGGCAAAGGGGGTGTAGGTAAAACCACCATTGCGGCAGCCACTGCCGTGCTTTTGTTCACCCAGCAAAAGAATGACGACGACATGTTGATTTTTTCCACCGATCCAGCCCATTCGCTCTCGGACGTTTTTCAGAAAGAAATCGGGGATCGACTGGTAGCCATTACACAACGCGGTTCCTCACAGCTGTTTGCCTATGAGATGGACACGGCATCGGCTTTTGAAAGTTTTCGCCGTGAATACCAGCCACTGTTTCAGGAGTTGGCAAGCCGCGGGACCTTACTGGATGAACGCGACCTGGCCGGCCTGCTGGAGCTGTCGCTTCCCGGTATGGACGAAATTATGGCCCTTTTTACATTAAGTGATTTAGCGGATTCCCGGCGGTACCGAAGGCTGGTGATTGATACGGCGCCCACCGGTCACACTTTGCGCCTGGTTCAACTTCCTGTCATGGCGGCGCAGTGGCTGGGAGCGCTGGATCGTCTTGCTGAAAAGCACCGCTACATGGTGCGGCAGTTTGGAAGAAGTTCTCTGGTCGAAGATCCCACCGAAGAATTGCTGCGCAGACTGGCAGGGAGAGTTCAGCGTATCCAGCAAGTAATGTCCTCGGAATCAAAGGCCAGCTTCATTCTGGTTACGACTTCCGAGCTGATGAGCCTTGAGGAGACACGACGTTATTTAGAAGCGCTAGCACAGAGCGGAGTGAAGGTAAAACAGCTCCTGGTAAATCGCGTCGAGGTACCGCTGCCGGGATGCGGCTTCTGTCAATCGCGTGCGGCAATACAGAGCAAGGGGTTGGAGATTCTAAAAGAGCAGTTTCCCGACCTGCTTAAACATTTTGTTCCCATATGGGACCGGGACCTGAGAGGACGAACAGTGCTTTTGAGGTTCGGCAGAGCTGTCTGGTCGCGACGCGGCTTGTCTGTCTCTTCACCCAGAGGACATCTGCCGCAGTCCAAGCGGAGCTCCGGCTCACCGGTCGTCGAGATGAACACGAGATCTGAAGCCGGCGATTTCCGCTTCGGCCAGCAGATGGTGCTGATCTTCGGCGGCAAGGGGGGCGTCGGAAAAACCAGCGCAGCAGCAGCGGCTGCATTGACGCTGGCACGAAGTTTCCCGGAGCAAAAGGTACTGGTCTTTTCTACAGATCCCGCTCATTCTCTTACGGACAGCTTTGACGAGAGCGTCGGACAATTCAAGAAAGGCATCGCAAGGCAGAGTAACCTGGACGGAATGGAAATAGATCCCCAGGCACGTCTTGAAAGGTTTGGAACTCTGTACCGGGCCTGGCTGGACAAAGTTTTTGAAGCCGACCAGCAATCAACATGGAAATTGCAGTTTGAACGCGAGTCCATGCAGGAGCTGATCAAGCTGGTACCACCGGGACTGGACGAGATCACGGCAGTGGGAGCTATTCTCGATCTGCTGGAGGAAGGTTCCTACCAACGCATCGTTCTGGACACAGCGCCGACCGGACATATGATACGCTTTCTGGAGTTGCCGGAAATCGCGCTTTCCTGGGTAAAGGCGTTGATGCGCCTTTTTCTGAAGTATCGTGAATTATTGCGAGACAGTGACCTTGGGGAGGAACTGGTGCTTCTTTCGCGTAATCTCAAGTCATTTCAATTGCTGCTGCGCCGGCCACAAAGGTGTGAATTCGTTGCGGTTGCCATCGCCGAGGAGCTGAGTCTTCAAGAGACCCTGCGCCTTATTTCAAGGCTTCAAGGCTTGCAGATCCCAGTGCGAAGAATTCTAGTCAACAACCTGGTGCCGCCTGGCGCCGCCAAGAGTTGCTCATTTTGCGCCTCGCGCCGTTCGGTTCAAAAAGGGGTACTGGCGCGTTATCGGAAAATTCTGAAGGAAAAGGTCGAATTATTCACCGCTCCGCAACATCCTCACGAGGTGCGCGGTAGACAAAAGCTGCTGCACCATTTTTCTTCCTGGAGGACTGTTTGAGCGCACGCACCAGGCCGTCAAGGTCACGCAAGAAGAATGAGCTGTTTTACAGCTACTGTATTGGAAATAAAGCGGAGTTGGAGCCGCTGCTTGCGGGAAAACCGCCCGAAGGCGTTCAAAGCGGAAACCCATTGAAGCTGGTGACCTGCGGGCGGATTGCCGCAGTGGTGAGCGTCGTCTCGGTTGATCAGTTTGGGGAGCAGTCTTTTCCCGAAAAGATGGCAGACGCGGTCTGGCTGGCGGAGCGAGCGTTGTCTCACCAGTCGGTGGTGGATTACTTCGCAACGAAAGCCGACATTCTCCCTTTGAGGTTTGGGACGATTCACCTCAGTGAGTCGCGGCTCAAGAAAGTACTGTCCAAAAAGAAAGCGGACATTGATTCTTTCTTAAAAGCTGCCGCCGGCAGGCGTGAATGGGGGGTCGATCTTTTTGTCGACACTTCCAAGCTGCACAAACAAGTGTCAGGCGCCAGCCCACTGCTTAAATCGTTAAAAAAACAAGCCGAGAAAAGTAGTCCGGGACATGGCTACTTGATGCGCAAGCGAATCGAGACAGCCTCCCGCCAGGAAGTACGAAAGGAGGTCCTGAAGATTGTCCGTGATGTTCAGAAAGAGCTCTTGGCGATCGCAGGCAACGGCAAGCGGGTTCGAGTGCCCGCCGGTCAACTGGAGCTTGAACCAGACCTGGCAGCCCGTTTGGTTTTCCTGGTCCCCCAGTCCAGCCTGCGCCGTTTCAGGGCCAAAGCAGAAAAGATGGCGGAAAAGTACCTTGGATCAGGGCTGCGTATCGAGCTAAGCGGCCCCTGGCCGCCCTACAATTTCTCGCCTGCGTGATTGGTATATGTCGCAAGAGGCTCTCGAGTTACTGGACGAGCAGGAACTGATGCTGGTTGACATTCTGGACCATGTACTGAACCGCGGCATTGTGCTGAGCGGTGAAATCATCATCTCTGTCGCTAACGTGGAGCTCATTTACTTGGGGTTGAATGTCGTGCTCGGATCGGTCGAGAGCATCGATCGGGTGCTGCAGGGCTCCACGAGGCTTTCTACTTCATCGTGAAACTGTACGCGTATTGCGTGGTCGAGGCAGGTTTGGATGTGCTTGTTGCAGCGGGTGCAGGGGGGGAGCCTCCCACCATGATCCGCCACGGGGATCTTGCAGTGTTGGCCGGGCCGGCGCGAACCAGTGTGGAGGCTCTTACCCGAGAGGACGCCCTTCGCCATGCTGCTGTTGTGAACTCCATTCTAGAGGTTTCAAGCCCCATTCCCTTTCGCTTTGGAACTGTTGCCGATGTCGAACACTTGAAAAGTTTTCTTAGTGAAAACCATCAGGAGCTGAATTCTCTTTTAGGCAAGGTGAGAAATTGCGTGCAAATGGAGCTGAAAGTCTGCTCTTCCTGCTTTTTTTCAAGAGCGGATGCAGAAACGCCGGCGTCAACGGTTACCAGTGGCACCGCCTTTTTGCACGAACGCAAACGGCGTTTTGATGCTGAAAAACAGGCAAGAGCTCAATTCAATGAGGCAGTGGCTTTGTTGGAGAGGAGCTTGGAAACGATCCTCCTGGACCGGGTGGAGGAGAGTGCCCCCCCCTTCCTTGCATGTACGGCGCACCTCATCGGGAGAGCGTCCCGCCAGAGCTATTTGGAAAGGGTGGACGAATGGCGCGGCTCCTGTTCTTTGAAGGTTGTGTGCTCGGGGCCCTGGGCGCCCGCGAGCTTCGTTCAACTTTCCTTGAAGCAGTTCGGAAACTCAAGCTACAATGGTGATCAAAGATGACTCTGACAGTGCCGGATGTCCAGGTTTCCGAAGTGTCGGCTCTCGACGATGATATCAATCGGCTCAAAGAGGCCTTTCCGCGGCATGTCAACCTGGATCCACACTCGATTGAATCGGGTCTGGCTAAATTGGTCCTCTCGATTGTTGAACTCATACGGCAAATGCTGGAACGGCAAGCAGTGCGTCGCATGGAGGGCGGCAGCCTGACGGAAGATCAAATAGAAGCCTTAGGGCTGGCCTTGATGAAGCTTGAAGAAAAGACCAACGAGTTACGGGAGTATTTTGGGTTAAAACAGGAAGAGCTGATGCTGAAGTTAGGTCCGCTGGGACGGTTAACAGGAAGGACAGCCGATTGTCGATCGAAAGAGCAAGCCTGATCGCGGCCCGTCCTCCCGGCCTGGTCGATGTGCTTGACCGAATCCTGGACAAAGGGCTCGTTATTGCCGGCGACGTGAAAGTTTCGCTGGCCAATGTGGAACTGCTCACTTTGCAGATCCGCCTGCTGATTTGCTCTATCGATAAGGCGGAACAAATTGGTTTGAACTGGTGGCGATATGACAGAAATCTCACGGCCGGTCCTTCTCTGATTTCGGAGGAAGTCCGGGAAAGGTTGAGTGAGTTGGAAAGAAGAGTGGAGCGTCTGAGCGCAGGATCCGGCAAGGTGACTCGCGAGAGCACACAAGTTCCGGACAAGAAGTCTGGAAGAGCAAGGCGCAGATAAAGAGATGACTGGGAGGAGAGAATATGGCTGTTGAAAGAGCTCCTGGCGGCACAAGTCTCATAGATGTCCTTGACCGCGTTCTGGACAAGGGCATTGTGGTGGATGCATGGGTGCGTATTTCTCTAGTGGGAATTGACCTGATCACTGTTGAGGCCCGCGTAGTAGTTGCGTCGATTGACACTTACCTGAAATATGCAGAGGCGGTAGGCTTGACTCCTGCGGTGTCGAGGCCCGCCTTGACCGGACCTCCTGAAACCATTGAGACGGAAACCATCCGGCGGAGAGTGCCCGTCGAGGCAGAACGGAAATAAGAAAGAGCTGCGTGGTGGTTTATGGAAGAGCAGCTGGCGCATCCCTTGCCTGTCGAGATCATTCCCGACCGGGAGCTCCGTGAGGAAGTTCGTCAGTTTGAATACCTGTTCAACCTGACCAATGCGCTCCTTGCCACCCAGACGGTCGATGAACGCCTTTCAATGAGCATGGAAGGATTGACTGCGGAGCTGGGTTTTCCGTGCGCTGCCATTGCATTGATTGACCGTTCGAAAGCCAGCCTTGTCGTCAGGGTAGCTGCAGGTTTTCAAAATAACGCTGAAATCTCCGGCATGGAAATACCCCTTGATTCGGCAGCCGCCGGGGTCTCGGTTATTTACTCGCGGCGGCCCACGTGGATTCAACCGGATTCCGAATACGCTCCTTTTATCAGCCGGTTTAAACCTTCTGTAGATCTCCTGGTTGTTCCGATCGTGGGTCCTCGTCTGCATTCAGAGAGGGATGCGGAGGCGAAGGAGGATATCACCGCCTGGATAGCCGAACAGGTCTGTACCGGCGCACTCTATGTGGGTTGCCGGCGTCAGCATCTCTCAGAATCCCGGTTCCGCCTGCTGATGCGGTTTTCAGAACGGATCGGAATCGCCGTTGCCAATGCTGTCCGTTTGGAGACTCTCAGCACTACTCTTCGAAATCTTCAGCTGGAAAGACAGTGGGTCGAGTCAATCATGAAGTCAGTGGCCGATCCGATTGTGTTGACAAACCTGGACAATGAAATCCTCCTGCAGAACCAGAAGGCCGAGAAGCTCTTCAGCGGTTCGCAACAGGCAAGCGAGGGGAAACAACGCGCCCTAAAGATGAACGACCTTCTGTTTTCCGCTTATCTTTCCAGTGCTGCGGTGGAGTCGCCTCGGGTGATTGCTCGCGACCTGACCCTGGTCAATCCAATCGAGGGTTCGGAAATACACTTTGAGGTTGTCTCGACCCCTGCGCGAAACGCTCAAGGGGAACTTATTGGTCTGGTTTCAGTGTTTCGCGACGTCACAGATTTAAGAAGGGCCAATGAGGAATTGGCGAAAAATTTTGCAAGGCTGGAGATAGCTGAGACCGAGGCGCGCCGCGAGCGCGACCGGCTGGATCTCATCCTGGAGCACGTTGGGCAGCCCGTGGTCGTGACTGATACGAACGGTAACTATATCCTCCTGAATAAACACGCCCAGACACTCTTTCAAATTACCGAGCCAGCCCAGAAGCGGAGTGTCAGCGCCGTCAACGCTAATTCGGTAAAGCTCACCTCGTTTATTTCGGGACTCGCTTCACAGCCTGCCAAGCGAATCCATGGAGAGATCATCACCTTGACCGAGCCCACGAAGGGCACGCCTCTTCCCATGGAGATCACCTTGGTTGAAGTTCAGGATGAAAACGAGCAAACGACGGCTGTGGTGTGTGTGCTGCACGATCTTTCAGAAGTGCGCGAACTAGAGAGGCGCCGGGTCGAGCAGAAATTATTCGAGTCCCAGAAGCTGGCGGCCGTGGGACGTCTGGCAGCTTCCATAGCCCATGAAGTGAACAATCCCCTTGAAGCCATCAAGAATGCGCTTTATCTGATGCGTTCCAGCCCGGATGTGCATTCTTCCTCCAAGTTCCTGGACGTGGCCTTGAAAGAGACAGAAAGAGTCTCGCACATCGTTCGCGAGATGCTGGGCTTTACTCGGCATACGAGCGGGGTTGAATGGGTTGATGTCAATCTCCTCTTGGAGGAGACAAAATTGCTGGCGGAAAAGAAGCTGGAACAGTCTTCAATAAGGATCCTGGGTAGCTTCGATTCTCAACTGCCGTTCATTCAGGCCCGTCCGGATCAGCTGCGCCAGGTTTTTCTCAATTTTCTTTTGAACGCGCAACAAGCCATTGAGGAGAAACCCGGCGCCATAAAAGGGGGGGTCGTAAAAATTCGGACCCGTCAGGCAGGCGTCCCGGGCGCGCCTTTTGTGAGCATTGAATTCGTTGATTCGGGGCAGGGGATCAGTAAGGAAAACCTGGAAAGGATTTTTGAGCCTTTTTTTTCAACTCGTCGGAAGGGAACCGGGCTGGGACTTTGGGTAAGCCAGGATATTATTCACCGTCATGGTGGGCGCATCGAAGTGCGTTCGGTTGAAAACAAGGGGACCACATTTCAGATACTACTGCCCGTGAACTCTCCGAAGCTTAAAGAAGAGGAAAGTGCGTGACTCAGGTGTCACAGATCAGAAAACCTGCTGCAAAAGCATCTATGACTGCAGTGGAGGTACCGTCGCCCAAAGAACGAAGGGTCCTTGCTGACGCCCGCCTCCTGGTTGTGGACGACGAGGAAAGCGTCGCCTTCACTATCAGCGAGGTGTTGCGTCGCGAGGATTTGGTGGTGGACACGGCCCTAAGCGGTGAGGAAGCGATTGCAGCCCTGCGTTCAAAAGAGTATGACCTGGTCCTTACCGATCTGCACATGGGTGTCGTGGATGGGATCGCGGTTCTGTCCGAAGTCCGCAAGCGTTCGCCTCTGACCATTACCATCGTGCTCACCGGCTTTGCCTCCTTGGACTCCGCCATCGCAGCCATGCGTCAGGGCGCCTACGACTATCTGGTCAAGCCGTGCATTATCGGCGACATGACCGAGACGATCCGCCGCGGCTTGCAGCATCGGAAATTGCTGATCGCAGAGCAGCAGGCACGTTCAAATCTTGAACAATTAAACTTGTTACTGGAGCAGAGAGTCAATGAACGCACCGCACAGCTTCAAAAGGTCAATGAGGAGCTTTCCAAAGCCAACCGGGCTAAGGATGTCTTTTTTGCCACGCTGTCGCACGAGTTGCGTACGCCTCTTAATGCAATCCTGGGTTGGGCAGGCCTGCTCCGCTCACGCAAGTTGGATGAGGCTCAAGCAGTCCGGGCTGTTGAGATCATTGAAAAGAACGCTCGTCAGCAAGCTCAGCTGATCTCGGACATTCTGGATATTTCCAGCATTATGACTGGAAAGCTGCACCTGGATATCCGGCCCATTGATCTGGTTTCGGTGGTCAACACTGCTATGGACACGGTTGGTCCTGCTGCCGAATCCAAGCAGATTAAGCTTGAAAGCTCCTTTGCAAACCCGGTCGAGCCCTTGACGGGTGACGCTGCGAGACTTCAGCAGGTGGTATTGAACCTGCTTTCAAACGCGATCAAATATACGCCCGCCAAGGGTTGCGTTACTGTGAAGCTTTGGCGCGAATCGGAACGTGTCGTGCTGCAGGTCACCGACACGGGATACGGCATCTCTCCCGAATTCCTGCCTTACGTATTTGAGAGCTTTACACAGGCGGATTCCTCACTCACCCGCGCCCGGGGGGGATTGGGTCTCGGACTGGCCATCGTGCGGCAGATCACGCAGCTTCATGGGGGAGGTGTTCAGGCGGAAAGTGGAGGTGAGGGGAGCGGTGCGTCCTTTACTGTGTGGCTTCCCTTTTCGGTAGCTGTCCCTACCGTCGGGTCAGTGACGGCTTCGAAGATTCCTGCTCCGAAACTGGACCTCAAGGGCCTTCACATCCTGATTGTGGATGACGAGCAAGACACGCTGGAACTGGTCTCGACCGTACTGAAGCGCGAAGGCGCTCGCGTCACTGGGGCCCATTCAGCCAGAGGCGCTCTGGAGGCATTTTCCAGAGAGCGGGTGGATATTTTGCTTAGCGACATCGCTATGCCTGAGGAGGACGGCTACTCGTTGGTGCAGCGTGTCCGGGCGCTGGGTTTTGATGTCCCTGCGGCGGCGCTGACCGCTCATGCCGGAGCTGAGGACCGTGCGCGGGCTCTCGCCGCTGGTTTTCAGCGGCATCTCGCCAAGCCGATTGATCCCTTTGAGCTGCTGGAAGCAGTGGCCCATCTTGCCAAGCAGATTTAATCTGCTTTGAAGCCTTGGAGCGATGATGCCCGCTGCGCGCTTGTGATTCCATTGGCGACTTAAAAGACGCAGCCGCACCCAGGCCTTTCAGAGGCGCAACCGGAAGGAGCGCTTCTGAAGCTGTTGAACGCAAGCGCTTACTCCACTGGCGCTGCGTGCGCGCCTTCCCAGACCCGATCGTTCAAAGGACGACAGGAGCTTCACGTTTCGAACTTTACCCCACAGCCAGCTACTGCTCGGCAGGAATTAACCACTTAATGGATGGTGCCGGAGGGGGGACTCGAACCCCCACGGGCGTAAAGCCCACTGCGCCCTGAACGCAGCGCGTCTGCCAGATTCCACCACTCCGGCGCGTTGGATGTTGTCTTCCCCTCAAACCGCTCGCGTACGAGAGGCGGGAGGGTGAACTCAACGGTCTATAAGTCTACACCGTGCGCCATGCGATGGGAAGCGCAGGCGGAACCTCACCTCAGATGCCGCATCTGCAATGCTATACTTTTTTTATGGAAGATTTACGATTTTACGACTCTCTTCCTCCCATTGTCAGCCTCAAAGAAATCTACATGGTACGGCACGGCCACCCCGAGGAAGATCCGGAGATTCCTTACGATTGCGTACCGGGTTCCTGCCTTTCAGAAACCGGCCGCGAAGAAGCCCGATGTGCTGCGCTTTTTTTGCTGAACCGGGGCATTAAACGGCTTTACTCCTCTCCATTTGAAAGAACTCTCAGTACCGCACGGATCATTGCGGCGGAACTGGGTCTGCCGGTCATCGTGGAAGAATTGCTGGCGGATCAGCACGACAATGAATCCTTCGCAGAGGTGCAGAAACGGATCGAGAGTTTCTTTCGTCGTCTGGCCCGTAAGCGTGCCACCACCGTGGCACTTATCAGTCACGGATCGCCCGTGAAGGCCCTGCTTCACCTCCTCTCATACAACCGAATCGATCTCACTCATCGCGCATTTTCCAATGCCAACCCTGTACCTACGGGTGGCGTTTGGTATGGACGCCGGGAAGGAGATGATTGGCGCTTGAACCTGGTGTTTGAGCCTGAAGGAGAGAGGTCGCGGGCGCGCCCGGTGGGAGCGTGAACCCGTTTCTTTTGTTTTTCTCCTGGTGATAAGATCGTTCCCCAAAATGGGGGAACACATTGTGATCATCGGTGGAAACGCTGCCGGGATGACGGCTGCCAGCCGTGCCCGGAGGGTTAATCCGGATCTTAAAATCACGGTTCTTGAGGCGAGTCAGTTCATTTCCTACAGCATTTGCGGAACTCCGTACCACCTG
This sequence comes from Acidobacteriota bacterium, assembly GCA_016211085.1. Taxonomy (GTDB): domain Bacteria; phylum Acidobacteriota; class UBA6911; order RPQK01; family JACQSY01; genus JACQSY01. Next base: position 47,887 of record JACQSY010000062.1, read on the forward strand.
AGCGGGCTGGTCGAGGATCCCGCCCAGTTGGTCACGTTCACCCCCGAAAGCCTGCTTGCGGAGCGGGGCATTCACGCCAGAATCAGGACACGGGTGGAAGAAATTCAGCCATCGCGCCGGCTGGTCGTTGCCAGGGAGCTTGCGACGGGAACGGAGGTGGAAATCAGCTATGACCGCGTTGTGCTGGCGACGGGATACTTGCCGTCATCGCCCGCTATTGAAGGTGCCGGACTCAAAGGCGTGTTCACAATAAGCCGGCTGGAAGACGCCGTTTGTCTTCGCAGCGAAATCGAGACCCGTATCTGCCGCCGCGCTGCTGTAATTGGGGGAGGCTACATCGGCTTGATGATGGTCCATGCCTTGCACGCCCTCGGCCTGCAGGTGCTTCTTTTTGAAAAATCCGACCATGTGTATCGTCAAATAGATCCGGATATGGCCGAGATCATCGAGGAGGAGCTTCAGAAAAAAAATATTTCCCTGCATCTCTCCACGGCCGTAAGGAAACTGGTGGGCCACCAGGGAAGGATTCAATCCGTTGAAATTATAGGGAAGCGGGCTCAGCGCGAGCTTTTTCCGGTCGACTTGGCGATTGTTGACGTGGGGGTGGTTCCCAACGTTAGGCTTGCCCTGGATTCGGGGATTCCTTGCGGCATCAGTGGAGCCATCGAGGTCGACGGCCGGGGCCAAACCAACGTGTCCGGAGTCTATGCTGCTGGCAATTGTGCCGAAACCGTTCATCGGGTTTCGGGTAAAAAAATGTTTTCCACCCTGGGGACTACGGCGGCACGCCAGGGCCGTGTGACTGGTGAAAATATCGCCGGACTGCGTACCGTTTTTCCCGGGACTTTGGAAACATCGCTGGAAAAGCTTTTCCATCTCGCCATCGGTCGCACCGGACTGACGCTGCAACAGTCGCTTGAAGCGGGGTTTGATGCCGATTCAGCCATGATCTCCGGCTGGAGCCGATCCGGTTACTACCCGGAAAGCACTCCCATACATCTCAAGCTGATTTTTGAAAGGCGGGGAGGCCGTGCGTTGGGTGCGCAGATAATCGGCGAGGACGCCGCCGCCAAGAGAATTGATACTCTGGCAACGGCGTTGACTGCCGGCTTGACAGTTGAGCAAATTGCACAACTCGATCTCGCCTATGCACCGCCTTACGGAACCCTTTGGGACCCCATTCAGATAGCCGCCCACCAGGCCAAGAAAAAATTGCATTGATCGATTTCCAGTTCGCCCAAGCCTCTACCGTCCGGTTTCAGAAGTACATTGAATCTTGCCCCTGGAGTTTGTCCACCGAACTGGCGAGAGGAGGCTGGGCAACCATCCGTGACGACGATCGACGACTGCCCAAAAGGATCCACTGACAGCATGCCTCGAGAGACCTTGAGAATCACAGGGCGGCTCAGCCGGCATCCCGACGGGTATGGTTTTGTAATCCCTGAAGATCCATTACTGGGAGAAGATGTTTTTATTCCATCGCACCGAATGGGAAACGCTTCCCACGGTGATTATGTGGTCGCTCTCGCTCAGCCTCGACGCCAAACAGGCCGTCCTCGTGGAAGACGCGGGGGCTACGAAGGAGAGATTATCCAGGTGCTGGCATGGGGGCGTGATTCCATTGTTGGAAAACTGGTGCGTTTTCGTGACACCTTTTTCGTAGCGCCGCTTGATGCTCGCATGCATTTCACCGTACGGATCAGGAGCGAAGGCGAACGTCCCGCCAGGCTATCGCAAATGGAAGGCAAGATTGTGGCCGTGGCGTTAAGCAGTCCTCCTGGGAAACAAGCCCACCCGGACGGCGAGATTGTTGAAATTCTAGGTGACCCGGACGACGCGGAGATTCAATATAAGATCGTTTGCTACTCCTATGGAATCCCACTGCGGTTTCCAGACGCTGTTTTGCAGGAAGCAGAGACAGCGCGAGAGCCAGGAGACAAAGAATTGTCGGATCGTCGCGATTTCCGACAGCAGCCTGCGGTGACCATCGACGGTGAAACGGCTCGCGATTTTGATGACGCGGTTTCCGTTGAAAGATTGGACAAGGGATGTTTTCGCCTCTTTGTCCACATTGCTGACGTGGGGCATTACGTACCCTGGGGCTCTGCACTGGATCTCGAAGCCAGCTTGAGGGGAACATCTGTTTATTTTCCCGATCGCGCGATACCGATGCTTCCTCCTCGCCTTTCGACGGATCTGTGCAGTTTGAATCCCAGTGAGGATCGGCTGACCATGACGGTGGTGATGGAAGTCGGCCGGGATGGTGAAGTACTGGGATCTGACTTTTGTAAATCCGTCATTCGAAGCCGCGCCCGTATGACCTACACGGAGGTGAAACGCATCCTCCTGGATCAGGATCCCGTGTTGCGCAAGAGGTATGCTGCGCTTCTTCTTCAGTTCGAGTGGATGCTGGAGCTGGCACAGATCTTGACCGCCAAGCGTATGAAGCGAGGAGCCACCGACTTCGATCTTCCCGAGGCCGAGATTGAATATGATACGAGCGGAGATGTCCTCGACATCGTGCGCTCGGAGAGAAATCAGGCACATCGCATCATTGAAGAGTTCATGTTGTTGGCTAATGAGACGGTGGCCTCGCATCTGGCAAGCAGCAACGTGCCATTGATATTTCGCGTTCATGAAGAACCCGATACTCAGAAAGTTGAGCAGTTCCAGGAAATTGCCCTGAAATTCGGCTATGGCCTGGAGCGCACGGAAAAACGTGGATTCCATCCACGAGATTTTCAAAAAATGATCCAGAAGTTTGCGGGTAAGAAGGAAGAGAAGTTTTTATCGTATTTAATGCTGCGCTCCTTCAAACAGGCCCGTTATAGCCACGAAAACCCCGGACACTTCGGGTTGGCCACGACTTACTACACCCATTTCACCTCGCCCATTCGCCGCTATCCAGACCTGATCATCCATAGGGTCTTAAAAGCTTTGATTGAAAAGAGGCAAAAGACGCCGGCGATGACAGCGCTTTACGAACGGTTGCCGGAAATTTCAGCTCACTCCTCAGATCGCGAGCGCAAAGCAATGGAGGCGGAACGGGAGATCATGCGCTGGTTTATGGCTGAGTTCATGGCAGACCGGATCGGCGATGAGTTTGATGCATTCGTTATCGGCGTCAAGCACAACGGTTTCTTTGTGGAACTGCTCCAACATTTTGTGGAGGGATTCGTTCCAGTCGAGACTCTGTGGGATGATTTTTATGTGTTTGACGAAAGACATCATTGCCTGGTCGGCGAAAATACGAGGAATGCTTACCACACTGGGGACCAGGTTAGGGTGAGGGTGGACAAAGTGGATCCGCACCGGCATCTGATCGACTTTTCCGTGATCACTACCGGGAGGAAAGAGCGCAGAAAGCGGTGGAGATAAACTGCTCCTCTCCAGGCAAAACCGTTCGAAGATCTAGAAGCACGGCGCCATCTTCAATTCGCGCCAAGATCGGGGTAGGGCCTCTGCGGAGGGCCTGCTCCAGCACATTCACCGAAATAGTCCTCGACCGGACCGCCAGCAGGCAGGTGGGAAGACGTTCTTCGGGAGCGGATCCGCCTCCGATCAAAGAGTCGCCCTCGATCAGCACACACGAAAACGACTCCTGAGGGATGGATTCAGACAGCCGTTGCGCGCGAACACGAATTTCCTCGCGCGAGGCTGCCAGCATCCTGTAGACCGGTAGGAGCTCCTGGTAAGTACCTTTTTCGTACTGGATCCATATCCATTCCAGTGCTGCGTACGTCATCTTATCCACGCGACAGATGCGCATGAGGGGATTGCGGCGAATCTTTTCCACCCATTTTCGCTTCCCCACGATGATTCCGGCCTGAGGCCCGCCGAGGAGCTTATCTCCGCTAAAGCAGACCAGATCCACACCCTCGCGGAGAGCCTCATCGACTGTAGGCTCATCGCGTAGGGCGGCGTTCTGAACTTGGAACAAGTATCCGCTTCCCACGTCTTCGACCAGCGGCAGGCCCTGCTCCTGAGCCAGGCTGGCCAGTTCGGAGCGCTCCGGCCGCTCTGTGAATCCAATGATTTTGTAATTGCTGGGATGCACACGTAAAATCAACCCGGTTTCCGCAGTGATGGCCTCTCGATAGTCTGCAATCCGCGTCCGGTTGGTCGTGCCGACCTCCAGCAAGAAAGCCCCACTGCGTTCCATGATCTCCGGAATACGAAAAGAACCGCCAATTTCGATCAGCTCTCCCCGGGAGACGATGACTTTCTTGCCGGCCGCAATAGTATTCAGAATCAAAAAGACTGCGGCCGCGTTGTTATTGACCACGGTGGCTGCCTCACATTTCAGCAGGCGCGTAGCTCTGGCCTCGAAATGGGAGTCACGATGTCCTCGTTCTCCTTTCTCGAGCCGGTATTCAAGGTTGGAGTAGCTGGACGCAATTTGTTGGAGCGTCTCGCCAACTTCAACAGCCAGGGGGGCTCGACCGACATTCGTATGGAGGATGACTCCAGTGGCATTGATTATCTTGCGGAGCGAGGGGCGAAACCGCTTCTCCAGCCTGTGCTTGACCTGCTCTGAGATCTGCTCCAGCCGTTCTGTAAAGTCAGCGGTCGTGATCGCATGAGACCGCAGCATGCCGCGTAGCTCATCCAATGTTTCCTGGACCGACTCCAGTACCAGGGGGCGCGAATAGAGGGCGATCAGCGACTTTAGGTCGTGCTGCTGGAGGATCTGATCGACGGAGGGAATTTTTTGCAGAAAATGGTTCAGGACGGACACCGGACCATTATAACAGCCGGCAATTCCACCAATTCAGGAATTCGGTTACCCGAGCTTACACTACAACTTTGACTACGTTCTCAGCCTGCGGACCGCGGGGTCCCTGCTTCAGCTCAAATTCGACTTCCTGGCCTTCCTTGAGAGTCCGGTAGCCTTCCTCCTGGATGGCACTGTAATGCACGAAGACGTCGCGATCGCCGCCCTCATACTCAATAAACCCGTAGCCTTTGGCGTTATTAAACCACTTCACTTTGCCGGTAGTTTTCATGTGACCTCCAAAGCAGGACAACGCGGCTCAACCCCATAAATAAGCTGATCGGCGTCTGAAAGATGTAGGCAATGAGAACTGTTTTCTGTGGGACAAACCTCAGAACAACCCCCGAATAACGGCCGCACTGTAACCAAGGCAAAAACGGAAGTCAAGTTTTTTTTGAGCCAAGGACGTCTGCAACTCCAGTTTTTCCGGGACTTGTGAGAAGCGTGTAGACATTATCAGTCTGCGAAAATAAGATGGGGCGCGCAAGAGGGAGAAATGAAGCTGCAAACTGCTCTAATTAGTGTTTCCGATCGCGGGGGCTTGGCCGAACTGGGCAAAGCGCTTGTTGACATGGGAGTGAAGATTCTTTCCACAGGAGGCACCGGCCAGGCGCTGGTGTCGGCGGGGATCCCGATTGTTCCGATATCTGAATACACCGGCTCACCCGAGATACTCGACGGCCGCGTCAAGACGCTTCACCCACGAATCCATGGCGGAATACTGGCCAGGCTCGACCTCCCGCCGCACCGGTCTACACTGCAGGAGCACGCCATCGATCCGATTGGTCTGGTGGTGGTCAACCTGTACCCCTTTAGGCGCACCGTCGCGCGAGAGGGAGTTTCGCTCGAAGAAGCAGTAGAGCAAATTGACATTGGAGGTCCCACACTCATCCGGAGCGCGGCAAAAAACTATAAGCATACTGCTCCTGTAGTGGATCCATCTGATTACAGCATGGTGATTTCCGAACTGAAGGCAAACAGCTGCGAGCTCAGAGAGGAGACGCGCCGGCGGCTGGCGCGCAAAGCGTTTCAGCACACCGCTTCCTATGACGCAGCTATTTCCAATTACTTTGAGAAGCTGGTTGCGCCGGCGCAGGAGCATCCCGGCGGACTGTCCTTCAGCCTGACACGCCTGAGCACGCTGAGGTACGGTGAAAATCCACACCAGCGTGGAGCCCTTTACGCTCCTCATTCTGAAATGCCGTCGGGTGTCGTCGGCGCCAGGCAGTTACAGGGAAAGGAACTGTCCTTCAACAATTACTTGGACCTTCACGCGGCATGGGCGCTATGCGGCGAGTTTGATCAGCCTTTCTGCGTCATTATCAAGCACAATAATCCATGTGGCGCAGCCTTGGGAGACTCTGCCGAAAGTGCTTATCGTAAGGCTTGGGCCTGCGACCCGGTTTCGGCATTCGGCTCGGTGATTGGCTTTAACAGAACAGTAGACGGGAATGCTGCGGCCGCGATGAGCAATCTTTTCATTGAAGCAATCATCGCCCCCGCCTACGACGAATCTGCCTTGAAACTGCTGGCTGCCAAGAAGAATCTGCGCGTGATGCAAGGGAATCCGGGGGCTGGCAGTTCATTTCTGGAAGAGGTCGACGTCAAGAAAATTTCCGGCGGGTTTCTGGTCCAGGACCTGGATCGCTACCGTCTTCGCCGTCCGGATTTAAAACCTGTGACGCGCCGCACAGCAGCAGAAAGCGAGTTGAATGATTTGATATTCGCTTGGACTATCTGCAAGCATGTGAAATCCAACGCTATTGTTTTTGCCCGGGAGGCCCAGACGCTTGGCATCGGCGCCGGGCAGATGAGTCGCGTTGATTCTGTGCGCATTGCAACCCAAAAAGCCCAGTCGAGCCTGCAAGGAGCTGTTATGGCCAGCGACGCTTTTTTTCCGTTTCGTGACGGTATCGACGAGGCGGCAAAAGCAGGGATCCGGTCGGTCATCCAGCCGGGAGGCTCGGTGCGTGACGACGAGGTAATTCGTGCGGCCGATGAACACGACATGGCGATGGTGTTTACCGGAATCCGGCACTTTAAACATTGATTTTTCGGGCGGCCCGGAGCAATATCGAAGAGGGAAAACATTGATTCACACCCTGCAAGATTCACTTCGTGAGGGCAACGTGTATCTCTCCCAAACCGGGTAACGGCCGTGCCATGAACGAACCTGTCAGGCGCCATTACCGGGCCGACAATAAGCGAAAGCGCAGCGGTAAATTCCTTTACACACTTTTCCTTTCTTTTCTGCTGGTGGGGAGTATTCCCTTGACGCTAAGCGCTTGGAGGTTCATGACCACCAGCGAGGAATGGCTGGGGCGCAACCAGAGAATGATTCAGCTTCAGAGCGGAGAGCAGATCCGTGCTGAAACCGATGCGTTTCTAGAATTGTGCAGCCGCGATGTTTTCCTGATCTCAGAATTGCTTTCTTCAAGCAGAAGCCAAGAAGATTTCCGCGAGCGGATTTCTTCAGCCGAATTCAATGCTTTTCTTAAGAAAATCGTTTCCGGGGGGCGTTTTTCTGAGATCCACGTGCTCAGCCCCAGCGGCGCCGGGGTTCGCGCCGCCGTGGGCACGGGTATTCCGGATGCCGCGCTGCTCAGCGCTCTGGAGCATACGTTAACTCAAAGCCAGCTGATCGTCAGTCCTCCCTTGCGTGGGCAGGACAATAATCTCAGACTGACCTTCTCCAAGAGAGTCGAGCGCACTACCCCGCTTGGAGTCGTTATAGGTGTCGCCAGCCTGGAACCCCTTATCCGCGAGGTCAACACCCTGGGTGTGGATTACGAGATTCTGATAGTCGATCGGCAGGGAAGAAAAATCCTCAGCAGCCAGCGGGAAAAAGAAGATCGTCTTCCACCAGAGCTGCTCAGTGAAGTCTCAACACTTCAAGGCCAGGTCGTAAAAAATCTGACTTTTCGTTCGGGAGAAAGCGGAATCAACACGGTGGCGACGCTCATTTCCGTGCGAAATCTTGGCTGGTTTATCGTGGTTCAGGCCGATGAAGACGTGACCTACTATCCGGTTCGCCAAGTGTTGTATTCAACCGGGTACTGGTTGATCTTTGCGCTGGTGCTGGCCGGAATTTGCGGATTGATTGTGTCGCGCCATATCAGCCAGCCTGTGCGCCAACTGGTGGCGAGCAGTGAATCTTTGGCAGCAGGCAATTTCGGAGAACGGGTCCAGATCCAGGCCCAGAATGAGCTGGGTGACCTTTCCGAGCATTTTAATTCAATGGCGGCCAAGATCGAGGGCTATGTTGAAGATCTGCGAGCGGCCGTTGCTTCCAACCGCCAGCTCTTCTTGGAGGCGGTACAGACCGTTGCTGCTGCCATCGACGAAAAAGACCCGTACACCAAGGGGCATTCTGAGCGAGTCACGCACTATGCTGTGGTCGTGGCGGAAGAACTGGGACTAAGCTCAGAGGAGGTAGAGAGCACCCGCGTGGCAGCTCTGCTGCATGACGTGGGGAAAATCGGAATCCCTGATGAGATTCTTCGCAAACCACTTTCGCTGGATTCTAAAGAGTTTGAACTCATGAAACAGCATCCGGTCAAGGGCGCCCGCATCGTCGGGCAGATTTCCCAACTGCAGGACGTGATCCCCGGCATCCTGTACCACCATGAGAAGGTGGACGGTACAGGTTACCCGGAGGGGCTGAGCGGCTCGCAAATTCCGATGCAGGCACGAATCATTGCGGTCGTCGATGCCTTTGACGCCTTGACCACCCAGCGCGCCTACCAGGGTGCCATTTCGCCGGAGGGCGCGGTAGAGCGCGTTGAGTCTTTTGTGGGAAGCCGTTATGATGCTACCGTCGTGGCGGCCTTGAAGTCGGCGTTAACCAAAAACCGGATCAAGCTGCGCAAACCTAGCCCTCGTGATCTGGCGGCGGGACGAGGCCTTGCCTGATTCTTTTTCGAAATGCTGCTGGCAATTGATCTCGGAAACACCAATGTGGTCCTAGGTGTTTTTGAAGGGAAGACAATAAAGTACTCGTGGCGTATTGCGACCCTGCGGGAGCGGACCAGCGACGAGTACGCCATCATCTTCCGTGGGCTCTTTTCCCTGTACCGACTGAGGTTCGATGCCGTGCAAGACATTGCTGTCTGCTCGGTGGTTCCTCCGCTCAACGAGACTATCACTGAGATGGCGCGGCGTCATTTCCAGATCAATCCCTTCTTTGTAGATCCCATGCGGCAAGATCTGATGCCCATTCACTATCACCCGCCCTCGGACGTGGGAGCCGATCGCATTGTGAACTCCCTGGCTGCTTTTCAGCTTTTTGGAGGGCCGGCGGTCATCGTGGACTTTGGCACAGCCACCACCTTCGACGCTGTTTCGGCAAAGGGAGAATACCTGGGCGGCATTATTGCTCCGGGGATCGCCGTCTCGGCCGAGGCACTGTTTGCGCGTACTGCCAAGCTGCCACGCATCGAGATCAAAAAACCGGACAAGGCAATCGGCGATTCAACGGTATCCAGCATGCAGGCGGGCATCTACCTCGGTTATGTGAGCATGGTGGAGGGAATGTTGCGGCGTATCCAGAAGGAACTCGAAAACCCCCACGTCATTGCCACCGGAGGATTGGCCCGTTTGATTTGTGAAGGTGCGGAGGGAATCGATCGAATCGAGGAAAACTTGACGCTGCTCGGTCTTGAAATTTTCTACTCCCGCCTTAGTGGCACGTAAACGCAGGTGAGAATTACCGCACGCATCATCCGGCGAAGTTGAATAATTACTTCAACTACTTTACTGAGATTGAAGAGTATTTTCTGCGCAGGCGTGGAAAGAATGTACTGGTCTCACCTCTGGACTGGTGCTTGATTGAATTATGGAAGGCGAGCGGAATCCCTCCGCATGTTGTTTTGAGGGGAATCGATCGTAGTTTTGAAACAGCCGAGAAACGACAAAAAAAACCCCCGTCAAACTTGTTCTATTGCCAGCCGGCTGTTCTTGAAGCTTTTGAGGAGTACGAGCGTGCAAAACTGGGGAGCGAAAACCACTTGCCGGGCCAGGCGCCTTTCACGCGGGAGCAGGTATTGGCCTATCTCCAGAAATGCCGGACAGGCCTGCTCCATCTCAAAGGAGAATTGTTTGAGTCCGCAACACAGCGTCTCATGGCACTTTGTGAAGAGGTAAGCCGGAGCGCTTTTCCCGATTACGAACGCCTCGATCGCGATTTGTCCACGATTGGCGCCGAGGTGACGCGAGAACTTGGCGCCCGGCTGCCGGAGGAAGTGCGCAAAAAAATAAGGCAAGAGATTACCGAAGACGTGAAAATCTACCGAAAGCGGGTTTCAAAAGAAGTATATCGGCGTCTTCAGGAGAGTTATCTCGCAAAGAAAATTCGCCAGCTTTACAATCTTGAAGAATTTAGCTTGTTTTCACTGACCGCCCCCGACTGAGTTCTCCGTGGAAACGTGGCGGATGGAGATGAGCTTAAACTCCTTTTGATCTCCGGAGTAGCGGAGAAGCTTCCAGCCGTTTCCATTGGTCTCAATGCGCAAGGTTCCTGCTTGGGAAGTGGTGTAGACAAGGGCCCCGACAGAACGAAGCCGCTGTAGGGTGACTGCCGAGGGATGGCCAAACAAATTGCGGCGCCCCGCGGAAATCAGAGCGAGCTGCGGCTGAGTAACTGCCAGAAAGTCCGGAGAGCTGCTGAAACGGCTTCCATGGTGCGCCACCTTGAGTGCGGTCACCTGGTGCAATCCGCCAGTCAACGTCTCCTCCACGTCCGAAGCAATATCACCCGTCAGCAATGCCGAGAAATCGCGGTATCGGAGTGTCATTACGATAGAACGGTTGTTAGAGGTGTTCTCATAGTCCCCCCGGCCTTTGGCAGGGGGATGCAGCACGTGATGCACTACGCCTGCGATCGCGAAGCGCTGCCCGGCCTTAAGCCACAGCCTCGGCGGTGCAGGAGCAAACCCGTAGACGGTCCTGATAGGAAAGGCACGTTTTAAAAAATTAAAACCCTGAGTATGGTCCACATGGGGATGCGTTAGCACCACGTAAGAAAGTTGTCGCGCCCCCTGACTCCACAGGTAGGGCGCCACCAGCCGCTCTCCAACAAAATCAACCGGCTCCCCTGAAGCGGAGAGTGTCCCCCCGGTGTCCACCAAGGCGCTCGTGCCGTCCGGGTACAGGATGTGCATGCTCTCTCCCTGCCCAACATCTAACAGCGTCAGCTGCAACAGACCTGTTTCTGGAACGGGGCCGTGTAAGCGGATCCATAACAATACGACGGGCACCACAAGAGCTGCAGCATGCCCCAACGCGGCAGAAGTACCCCACCATCTCCTCCATGGCAGATGGTAAAGTGCCATGAAAACTAGAAAAAACGCACCAATCTCCCAGCCGCGGGGTTGACGAAAGTATTCCACCCAGGTGAAAGAGGCCAGTCCCCGGATCAGTGCGTTCAAGAGAATTGCATAAATATTGATGACGGAAGCCAAAATCTCCGAAAAGGGCAAGGGGAAGAACAAGAAAAGAGCCAGGCAAGCGGGAGTCATGACGGAAAAAAGAGGTACAAACAGAAGATTGTGTATGCTTTGCGTCCACACCCAGAGATTGGAGTAGCGGACCGTCAAAGGGAGCAACAGGACTTGGAGCAGAATGCTGCAGTAAATCAGGTTTAAGACGTGCCGCACGGCTGGAGCGCTGACTCCTAGGACCCGACTGCAAGACCTTGGGCATCGTTCCAGATGCTCTTCAAGAAAAAAGCGAAGGCACCGGTAACGGAACTCAAGCCCTTCACGGTGAATTCTCACGCGGCTGGTGAATAACTCCTTCAGCGCATGATGGACGGACCAAGACACCCGGTCGAAAGGTACGACAAAAACGCCGATGGCAGCTACTGAAACGTAGGAAAACTGGAAGCTGGGAGAAAATAGCGATCGGGGAGACCAGACTAGAAAGAGTATCGCCGATAGACCCAGAACGTTCAAAAAACCCGGGCGCAGGCCAAAAAAAAGCAGGAAGTACGCAGCAGTGGCCATCACGGCAGAGCGAACGACCGGAGCGCTGAATCCCACCAGAATGACGTAGGCGCAAACCACCAGGAGCGTGATTAACGGCCGGGCCAGACCCAGCCGTGCCAACAAAAAATGGCACGAATAAATCAACACCGTGACCTGAAGCCCCGAGACGACAAATATGTGAATAATTCCTAACTGTTTAAGTATATTACGGTCAATTATATCCAGAGTATTCTTACGTCCTAGAAAAAGACTAAGAACTAACTTTAATTCTTCTGGTCTAAACTTTCTTGAACAATAGTCTTCAAATCTTTTAGACCAGCGAAATAAAGGCCGGAGCCAAAGTCCAACCGGATGGGATCCGTGCCGCTCGATCTGCGCCCACGACTTTAAGCTTACCTCGTGAAAGATCCCTTCATTCCAGAGATACTCCCGGTAATCTCCGACGCCCGGAATGAAATGGTGCCGCGGCTCATCCAGGTAGCCACGGAATTGAAGGATTTCACCGAACTCGACGGATTGAGTGGCACCTTTCGCGTAGCGGTGGTTAGGAACGGTCAATAAAATGCGCCCGGGGTAGCGCTTCCCCTGGAAGGCGGGGGTAACGGAAATTGGCTGCAGCTCAAATCGAGTGAAATCTTTTTCCACGGTTGGGGGCCGGGCCACCCACGCTTTAACCTCCCAGACTTGCTCGGGGTCCAGCTCAATCCGGGGCCGTTCCCAGGGGTCCAACCACCAAATCATTACCGACACCAGTGCTGCCAGGACAAGACAGGGGTGAAAAAGTAAGAATTGAATCAGCGGCTTGCTTTGCACCTCTCCCGTGGTCCTTTACTGAACCGATAACGCCGCAGCCGGCAAAAACGCGGACATCGAAATACGGCCTGTAAATGTTGGTGATCCTTGATGGAAGAGCTGAGCAACCTGGTAGCCACTGAGTACCCCCCTTTCACAAATACAGTAACGTTTGCGAAGGGGGCCTTGCGAGGCGAGGTCAAGGAGGGAGGAGAAGGCGATGTCTGAGCACCTCGTTGGCGCCGCGTCACGCCCAAACGTCGCTTACTTATGAAACTGGGGTGCTAAGGAACTGCGTACTGGCGCCGATGGAAAATACGTTTTACCGGCTGCATGCAGCGCACCTGGATTTGGCGGAATTTTTTTTTGGAAGCGCGAGGGGGGCGGAAGGTCAAGAGGTACTGATTCTTGAGTTCGCGCGCCAGGAGGGTGTAACTTGGCTTGAGATCCTCTAATTTTTCGGGGAACAGAACACGGCCTCCGGTGGTCTCAGCGAGATCGGTCAACAATTTCTCCCGGTTTTTAAAATAAAGCTCTACGTAGTCGCGATTTTCTCCCAGCACGTTTTGCATAACCCGGTTTAAGAATTCCACACGTTCACTATCTTCGATTTTGTTTTGGGCCGTACGGCTGCGGCTGATGATGTAAAGAGACGTGCTGGACTGAATGAGGCGCTCCAACACCGCACCATGAGACTGCCGGCTCTCGTTATCGATTCCATCGGTCAGTACAATGATCACGCGCCTTCCGGAAATCCCTGCAAAACTGGTCGCGGCCACAGAAGATACCGCGTCATACAAGGCGGTACGATAACCTTGCTCGATTCCGGAAAGGGAGCGATGAATTTTGTCCGGCTTGTTGGTCCACGATTGAATCACATGGACACGGTTGTCAAAAGACACAATGGAAACGCGGTCCTTTCGAGAAAGCGCTCGGGTGAAATCGTAAGCTGACTCCTTAAATTCAGCGAGTTCATCGACCGTACTTCCGCTGATGTCGAGGAGCAGGACCACGTTGAGGGGAGTTTCCTCGATCACAAAATTCTCGATGGCTCGGTGCTCACCCTCATCGACCAGTTGGAAATCTTCCTTCAAGAGCTGGCGCACCGCTTCACCTCGAGCATCGAGCACGGTCACGGGAACCTTCACAAAAGTGGCATCCACCCTGATGGGATCAGGTGCTTGGGTCAGGAGAAGGAGAAAAAGCGAAGGTGAAAAAATCCACGTCATCAGTCCAGTTCACTTCCAGCTCTTGGGAGCCGCATCATGAAAAGCCTTTATTCATGTTAGAACCTGGCCAGGTGATCTTCAACTTTGTCGGCCTTGGAGACGCGGTCACAGGTCGCCAGGTTCGGAGGCGCGAATGCCAATGAGCGCTCCCGGTGCAAGTGAGCGCTTACTCCGCTTCGCTTCGTGCGCGCCTCCGATTACGCCGGGGCGTCGATAGCCACAGGCGGGGCTGATCATGGGTGCAAGGGTTCGGAGG
>JACQSY010000056.1 GCA_016211085.1 Acidobacteriota bacterium
AGACAACGATGAGGTTTGGCCGCGCGAAACACTTTGTATCGCCGTGAAACATTTTGTCTCACTGCGCGTGTCGCGAGGATGCCGCGATCATGCCCAGCCCTCACAACGCGTTAACGTCGCGCGCCTTTCGGTTTTCGAATGCTTCGATACGAAATGTTTCAGCAGCATGCGAACTGTCGGTCCTGACCACATTGACGTTCGACAGATCTTACATCGACCGCTCAAACGATAACCCGAGATACACGAGGTTCTTGCAGCGAACGCTGTCGATTATCGGCTCAGCCCGAAGGTCTGGAATCGTGCGTGCCACGCAAGGACGACTCGTTTCCTGAACCTTAGAAAAGAGCCTCCCGTGGCGGCAGCCTGTCCGGCTCACGGGTACAAACTCTGGACGTATGACGGAAGAGAGCGAAGATCCCCGAACGTTTAAAGCCGTAGTCAATCACGAAGAACAATATTCGATCTGGCCCGCCGCGAGACCGAACCCGGCAGGGTGGAGCGACACCGGAAAGATCGGAACGAAAACAGAAGTGCTGCAATACATTGAACAGGTTTGGACGGACATGCGCCCATTAAGCATCCGGCCGCAAATGGAGAAGATACCGGGGAAGCAATGATGGCAGTTGGCTGCGAAGCACAGGATGGCTCCTGGATTGCCGTTCAGGTTCGCCCTGGAATTGAACGGACGGTCAGCCGCTCATTGCAGCTCAGAGGCTACGTGGATTTCTTGCCGTCGTATCCAATCAGCCATAGCAAAAAGAGCCACGAGGCCGGGACTGTCCTGTTTCCGGGATATGTCTTTTGCCAATATCTCCGGCATCCCTGCTTTCGAATTGTCGAGATTCCGGGGGTTGTACGCCTCGTGGGTTTTGGCAACAAAGTAGTTGCCATACCCGATGAAGAGATCGAATCCATCCGGCACGTTGTCGAGTCGAATGCGAGAAGCAAACCAGTTCCATTCTTTCAGACCGGCCAGCGCGTGTTGGTCGTTAACGGACCGCTCAGCGGCGTGAAAGGTGTCCTTCTGAGACAGGAACGAGGACCATGGGTCGTCGTTTCAATACCGCTGTTGAACAGGGCCGTAGCTGTCGAAGTCCGTATCGATGATGTGCGGCCGCTCCTTTCCGATCCGCCGAACACTGTTGTACTCGACGAAAAAAGTAGTAATGCGTGGACGAACTGCGACTGGATGTAGGCCCATGAAAAGCGTCGATGCCGTTGCCACGGGACACCCGATTCACCACGGTCCGCTGTTTCGTCCGCGGCAAGACGATATTTACATTGCCAGTTACCCGCGATCGGGGACGACATGGGTGCAGATGATTCTCTATCAACTGACAACCGATGGCGAAATGACCTTTCGGCATATCTCGGAGGTCAGCCCGTTTTGGGAAGAATCATTGAAGAGCGGCCTCGGCCTCGACAGTTTGCCCTCGCCGCGGCTGTTGAAGACGCATCTCCCGTACAAGCAGGTGTCATGTCAACCTGGCAAATACATCTACGTTGCGCGAAACGGAAAAGACGTACTCCTGTCCTATTTCGACTTTTACAAGACATACGTCGGCCGAAGAAAGTCGTTTTCCGAGTTCTTCGATGATTTTTTGGTTGGCCACGTTCAATACGGATCGTGGTTCCGCCACATCGCGGCGTGGAATGCTCAGACCCGAAGCCCAAACGTACTCTTTCTTCATTATGAAGAGTTGATCGGTGCCTTTGATAAATCCTTGGAGCGAATCGTTTTCTTTTGTGGACGGAGTATTCCTGCGGAAGTTCGCGACCGAATTGCGGAGCGATGCAGCTTTGCCTTCATGAAGCAGCACGAGAACAAATTTGCACCGCAGAGTCCTATGCCGGCGGATTCGGCGGAATGGAAAAGCGAGGGTGCGTTTATCCGCCAAGGAAAGGCTGGAACATGGAAGCAACAGTTATCGAAAGAACAGGCGGAAGCTTTCGACGCCGTTGCGCAGCGCCATTCACTGGAACCCCTGAAGGGATTGGTCGTCTGGTTTACGGGCCTGAGTTCCGCAGGCAAGACCACAATCGCCAAACACGTCAGAGAGCGTTTGTTAGAGCGCGGGCTCCCTGTGGAGCTTCTGGATGGCGACGCCATTCGGCAGGGAATCTCTAGCGATTTAGCTTTTACACGCGCTGACAGAGAAGAGAACGTCCGGCGGATCGCCAATATGGCTTCCCGGTTGAGGCGCAACGGAGCGATCGTACTGGTCGCCGCGATTTCGCCCTTTCGGGAGAGTCGCTCTGAAGCACGTCGAATTTGCGGCGGATTTATCGAGGTCTATGTCCATGCGCCATTGCAAGTTTGCGAAAGCCGGGATGTGAAAGGGCTTTACCCGCGCGCCCGGCGGAGCGAAATCCGTCAATTTACTGGAATTGATGATCCGTACGAACCTCCACTCAAGCCCGATGTGGAGTGTCGGACCGGCGAAGAAAACATCGACGCGAGTGCGGCTCGAGTACTAGATGTGATTCAATTATCGCTTGAAACATCGGTTACTGTGACATCGGGTTCGCTCCGTTAGGTAGGCGATGCCAAGTCGCAGAAAGCATGAAAGGTGACGCGCTTGTTTTTAGTTCTATTGATCTTATCGCTGGTCCGTCCCATTTATCTTGACGTCAGCGGCACCTGGAATTGCATCGTGGATTGGAAAGATGGCACCCAAGGCAGACCCGTGTTTGTACTTCAGCAGAAGGATGAGAAGATCAGCGGAACATATGCCGGCGGGTTGGGTCGTTTTAGCGTATTGGGAACCATTAAAGGGAATGATCTCGAGATGGACCTGGATGGTGGCCGAATGCATGTCAATGTGACGATCATCAAGGATGGACAGAGCATGACTGGCACAGCGAGAGTACCAAAAGAATGACGTCGGGGCAACTGGGCGGACGACCGGCAAGTGACCGTCAGGGGTTTATGCAAAAAGCAGGGCTGCGGTATTGCGGTTGTGGATTGATGTGAATTCAAACTGTCTACGAACTTACTTAGGTGAGGAAAAGAAGATGATGAAACGCTTACCGTCGGTGATTCTAGTTTCCGCTATTACACTGAAAGCTCTTGCTTTCTTGATCGCTGTCGTTTGGAATCCGCTTGTGGCTAGGGCAGCCTGTGAAAGGGTATGGGAGTCTGCCGACTGGCCCTATTGTCAATATGGAACGGCATCCGCAGACTGTTCCAATAGCTGTGGAGGTGGAGGCGGTCCCATGTTTATACCTTTTAACGACATGACCTGCACTTGCGAGTGCTATTGTGGTTGCAGCTAAGGTGTGTCAGGTTTTCAAATTTAATTGAATAGTTTTTGTCGATACCGATAACCAGATAAAAACTAGCTAGAAGCAAAGGTGCACAATGAAACTGTTGGCCGTGATAGCTTGCGCTTTTCTTATGCAATCCGCCGCTCCAACTCTAGCTCAGCAGCAACCGCAGAAAGCTTCTATACAAGGAAATGTCATTCGGGTCGGAACCGGGGAGTTCATCGTTGATGCTCAGATGATTCTGGTCAAAATCTCCCCACTGTCCGGTCCAGCAGCATCGGCACCTTTGGCGGGCAGCATCCCACCAGTCGCGACGGACGACCAGGGAAGATTCATGTTCACGGATCTCGAACCTGGTTCATATCGCTTGACAGCCGTGGCTGACGGTTATTCTCGGCAGGAATACGGGCAGCGTATACCTAGCGGCTCGGGACAATCCGTTCAGTTGGCCGCGGATCAAGCGCTAAGCGGTCTGACGATTCTCATGACGCCTACGGGAACGGCCACGGGTCGGATCACTAATGATGCTGGCAAGCCGGCAGTGGATGCTGACGTTCAGCTCTTTCAAATCTCGTATGATGCCAATGGCGTACGCCGCATCCAGCCGGCGGGCCTCGCGCGCACTGACGACCGTGGAGAGTATCGCCTATTCTGGGTCACACCCGGACGGTATTACGTGATGGCTGGGTCACTCTCCGGAGTAATTAGGTCTGTGGACTCAAGTAGAAATTCCGTGACGCACAATTACGCAGGCATGTATTACCCTGGAGTTGTCAGTCTAGCGGAAGCGATGCCCATACATGTCCAGTCGGGCGTTGAAACGAGTGCAATCGATTTGGTCGTGCCGCGGCAACGGTTATATCGAATCAGCGGTCGCGTTGTCGGTCCAATGGCACAGCAGCACGTGCCATCGGCGTCAATTACGCTGAATTCATCACTCTATGGCAGAGGAGTTACTAGGAATATCGTCTCCCAAAGCTACGATAGCGCGAGTGGAACATTCGAAATTCGTGACATCCCACCCGGAGTTTACGTCGTCGGTGCTCGTATTCAGGATCCGAATGCTCCTGCTGGCGCTCGCCCGACCACGCTACCACCCGACGATGCCCAAGCGGCTGTTACGATCACGAATTCTGACGTGGATGGCTTGGTCTTGACCATCCTTCCGGGAGTATCGCTGCCTGGCCGATTGAAAGTTGAGGGTGAGGAGGTAACAGGACTTCCCGACGTGAATCGATTGCGCGTTCGACTTGATCAATTCATAGATCGATTGGGAGGTATTTCGGTATCTCGCGTTCCCTCGCCTCAGCAGGTGGAAGGCGACGGAACTTTCCGTTTGGATCGCGTTTTCCCTGGACGATACCGTGTTACAGTCGGTCCTTTGGCACCGGATTACTACTTGAAGGAGGTTCGTTTCGACCAGAGCGACGCGCTCGACAAGCCCTTGCAGTTTACGGGTTCCGTTCCCGGACCGATCGAGATTCTCATTAGCAGGAAGTCGGGTCAAATTACTGGGAGCGTCACATTAGATAAACGTCAAGGTGTACCGGACGTCCAAGTGGTGCTGATTCCCGACCGCAATCGCGACAGAGTTGCACTGTATAAGACTTCGACGACTGACCGGGACGGTCGATTTGTCATGCGAGGAATAGCCCCCGGAGCTTATAAGCTGTTCGCGTGGGAATCGATTCAGCAGTACGCTTATTTCGACTCCGACCTCGTCACTAAGTTTGAACCGCAGGGAATCCCAGTGCGCGTTGAAGAATCTGACAAGTTAGTTATCGATGTGAAGTTAATTCCTGGATTTGCCCAGTAAAGTCAGGCAATGCCGCTGTAACGAAACGTACTTAACGAGAAGTGTCAGCAAAACCTGGCTTCTGATCACTTCCTGTACAGCAGCTAATTTTTCGTGTCGCAGTTCGGCAATTGAGGGGTGTGTATGTACGGCGATCTTGAAAGTGCGGAGGGGAAGGGCAGCGACTGAAAACACGATTCGCAAAATGGTGGTGGTCACGATTTTAGCCGCTTTGGTCGCCATGCGTCCGACCAAAATGCTTGGGCCCGACGGTAAATTTAGATTCCCAGGCAAAGCTCATGCTACGCAAGTTCGTCAAGCGCAACCGTCAACGTTTTCCCGTAGACGATCTCAGAAATCGCCGGGCGAACACGTGAGTGAATCCGCAGATTTGCCAAAAACGAGCCTTCCATAAGCTGGGACACTTGCATATTCCGGCTCGATCCTTTCCGATGTTGGAGAAGCATTATGTCGCAGAAGCCCAGTCGCACAGTGTTTACGCTTCTCTTCAGCCTCGCCGCACTGCCGGTGCCGCTGCTCTCAGCGCGTGCGCAGGTCGGTGTGGAAACGGCTACATCAATTTCGCCGCAAATACATATTCCCGCCGCCGCGGTTCTGACACCGAGCAGCACAGAGAGCGCTGTGCAAAGCAGTCCCGGGCACCAGTACGCGCCGCTCTCTGAGCAGACGATCAACTATAGGGATTGGACCTTCCAATCATTGAATGATGGGGCGGACGTTGGCCTGCAAAGCGTGTTGCGGGGCAAGAGGCTGGTGATGATAGTGTACTTCGCGCCCTGGTGCTCGCCCTGGAAAGCCGAGGCCTCGCTGGTCGCGCGCCTTTACCACAAATACAAGGACAAGGGCTTCGATATTGTGGCCGTCAGCGAGTACGCGACCATGGCGGAGACGCGCTCGTATTTCGAATCAACAGGTGGAGCATCATATGCCATTGTTGTCGAGTCGGAAACACGCGACGCCCGCGACCAAACGACGCACTACCACTACCGGCAAGCTGCAGGGGACGAGCGCCGTTGGGGTTTGCCCTTCCATATCTTTTTGGAACCCGCCAAGCTCGACAATACCGGCGACACACTGACAGAAAGGGCATGGATAGTCGACGGCGGATTGATCGAAGAGCAGGTCGAGGAGTTTATTCGGGAGAAGATCGGCATCTCTGAACGGAGGCCGTCGGCCAAGCCGAAGGCTGACGAGCAGTATCCGGTACGGCTGCACTAGACTGCTCATTGTCGTTAGTTGCAGAAAAATGCACGCGGGTCAAGCGGCTGCTAAACGACCGCGGGGCCTTGATACCCGCGGATTCTACATCACGTTATTTGCCGGTGGCTGCGGCCGATCCGCGGAACCCAACCCGGCGAAAGCAGATGACCGTGGGAAGCATCGGTTCTTTGGCCTTGCTGAGTATTACGTTCCGATATGGCAAACGAGCATTGGTAACGTTATGCCTCCGGTCCACCATGCCGGCGTAACCGAACCGAGCCTACTGTGCTCGTTTCGAAGTCAACACCATCATTTCAATTGTGAGTTCGGTATGACAAATCGTCTGATGTATGTATTGTGTCTTATCGTACTTGTAGATCTAGGTCTACAGGGCACCAATTTATATCGTCGCTACTTTTCGGCAAGGCCTGAAATCGTAAGTCGTGCAAAGCCGGGAACAACCATGGATCTTAGCGGCCAACCCATCCAAGGAAATCCCCAGTCGAGAACGGTTCTGGTGGAATTCTCCGATTTCGAATGCCCTTACTGTACGCGGCATGCGACGAGTGTCTTTGGGGAACTGCGGGAGCGTTTGGTTGTTCCAGGCAAGGTGAGGTACGCATTTGTAAACACTCCGCTGCCGATTCATCCAAACGCTAAATTGCTGGCAGGCGCCGGGATCTGTGCTGCCAAGCAGGACAGCTTCTGGGAAGTCCACGACATCTTTTTTGGGAAAAAGACCAAAACGAAAACTGAAATCATGCTCGTCGCAGAAGATCTTGGGCTGGAGCTCGAGAAGTTTGATGAGTGTCTCAGTGACCCTGAAACAACCGGTCAGATCGACCGCAATCTTGAGGAGACAAAAAGGCTTGGGATTAATGGAACCCCTGGCTTTGTTATTGGCACAGCAGATGCGACCGGACAACTCACGATCCAAAGGTTCGTCCGGGGTGCGCAACCTTTCAACGTGTTCGAGCAAGCGATCTCCGATGTTTCGTCTAAAAACGCTGGCAACTAAACATCGAGATTCTGTTCCGGCGCCAGTCCCTCAACTGTCAGCTTTGGGTGGTGACCCCGCGTTACTTTGGCACCATTGGATTACAACTTATCCCAGGTCGTCTTTTTACGGAAACGCATTTTCAGTGATCAGCCCAGTTCATCCCAAATTGACAAATTAACTGGCCGTTAATTAACTGCGTCGCGTTAAGACTCCTCACACATGATCAGAATGGATCTTTTTCTCTGGCGTGAGCCATCCTGCGAAAGGAGGGCATGATGAGCAGCAAAGTAACGGTTGTTACAGCGCCACCAATCGACCACGCCGTAGCGTCAAGGATCACTTGGCGGTGGGTGGCGATCGGCATCTTCGCCATGTCGTCTAGCCTCAACTATCTCGACCGGCAGTTGCTGGCGGCGCTTGCGCCTACGCTCCAGAGCGAGTTTGGTTTTTCCAATGCGCAATATGGCGCCCTGCTTTCCGCATTTTCAATCGCGTACATGTTGATGTCGCCGTTGGCAGGATTGTTCGTCGATCGCGTGGGTTTGAACGTGGGCATCATCATCGCCGCAAGCACATGGTCGCTTGCTGGC
>JACQSY010000060.1 GCA_016211085.1 Acidobacteriota bacterium
CGAGATCGTCCATCCTGGGGCATCCTGGAGGGCGATTTTTCAGAGCCGGTCCTTCACAGGACCGGAAACGAGCTTAAATTCGTCGGGCAGGTGTCTCAAAGTCGTTGACACGCTCCGAACACCCGAATCTCCCTGGGCTTGATCGAGTAGAGTATTGCGTAGGGAAATCTGCGTACCAACCGCCGGCGGACTGAACCACGGACAACAACCCCCGCCTCGGGGTGCTGGAGGATGGCACGGGCGCATTGTTCCACCGCAGCGAGGAATGCAGCGCCAAGACCAGCGCTCTCCAGCTCGTAGTACTCTGCAGCATCGTGTAGCTCTCGCTCGGCGAGGCAATGAAACGTTACCCCAGCCATTCATTTGAGCCGAGAGCGCACATCCTGGAACACTTGGCTGGCTGGGCGACCGGCGCCTGGATCGGCATCGCGACGCTCGGCCTCCTCGGCCCATAATTGGGCGTTTTCTTCCTCCGAGAGGTTCTCCAGGCTCTCCAGCAGTTTGCCGGCCAAACGGGCCCTTGCCTTAGGGTCCAGTTTTAACGCTTGGGTTTCGATTTCCTCGGTGCTCATGGGGCTATTCTACACCCAACACAGCCGGGAAGGCCCTGGTCGGCATAACGCCGCCCATAACCGGCGGCAAAAAGCAGAGCGACGAAGGAGCGCCGCTTTTTGCTGTCCGAGTTGATGGGCTTGTTATGTTGCACTACCTTCTTCCGGCAGCCCCAACTTCTTGAGAAAACTCTTGGGCGAGAAGAATGAGTTACTGTCAGGCAACGGATAGTTGATCTTGTAATTGTTGTCGGCCTCTCTGAGGTTCCATCGTTTGTTCTTTATGTGGGAGTTCACCTCACCTTTAGTAAATACCCAGCCTTCCCTTGGCGTGATCAACAGCACCAAGTAGTAGTCGTCCAACGAATTGAGCAAATCGACAAACTTTTTGCCAACACCCCAAAACGGTTGTTTGCTTCGGCTTATCTTCACGATCATGAACTTTCCGTTGAAAAGGAAATAGTTTGGCCGCTTGAAAATCGCCCGCCATTGCGCGTAGTTCGCGCTATCAGAGGACGGCTCCTTGGCGCCGATCGCTGCAACAAAGTGTGCGATGTCCTTGTCAGCGCTCATTAAGGGTGTCCATATGCAACATAACGCCCAGCATAACCCGCGGCGGGCGCACGCCCATCGCGACTTTTCAGCAGAACCCTCCCGCCCGACGGCGGGTTCATGCTGTAGTTAGACGCCTCCAAGGGGCGCCTGCCGCATCTTCACTACCCTCGTCTTACTCCATCGATCGTGCCAGCACTCCCCTGGGCCAAGCCCCACCGCCCAAAGGAGAGCGGCTCGAAGGGAACAAACCTACTGATGGTACGAATGGCGATTGCGCCAGGAGTTGGACGGGACCCGTCTACTGCTATGACGATCGTCCCGGTGAGAAACTTTGCAGGCGTCCGCTGAAGCGTTGCTTCAAACACGAAGTACAGAAGAAACATCACCAGAAAGAAGATCAACGCGAGTGCAACTCGTTCTGTCCCGGTGTCGAGTACCATAAAAACGACGAGGGTGCTGATAATTTCGAACAAGACCAAGTCTAAGATGAAGTTGGCGAATCTTCGCCCCATGATCCGTGGCTCATGATCTCGGACGTCAGACGCAGCGCGCGCCGCTTCGTATGCTTCAGGGCTCTGGTCGACAATATCTCGTGAACGGAGGATCTCTCGGGCGACTTCAAGGGCCTCAGGTCGATACCCGGCCGAGTCAGTAGTCACTACCCTCAGGAGTTGCTCATTTGTCAGGCGCTGCATCTCAAGCCTGATCTGCTGCACATCAGCGTTCATTTGTGGTCCTCGGTCGGTTTCCTACACGAGTGCGTCTAACGGCTCAACGTTCAGCCGCGAGCCGCGCGTGGATTCTTTTGCGCTTTGGATTTACGTGGAGCGCGGCTCGGCGGCTGCAACGTTTTGTTATGCGTCTCTTGAATGAGCTGCTTTGCAAATTCGTCGATCGAGGTTACTGCCTGTTCTTTCGATCTCTTGCTCAGGAACTTAATGAATTTCTCACTGCCGCCCAATTCAGCAACCTCTCTGTCGAACTCGTCCGCCTCTTCAAGTACGAAGGTTGCACCATCTTTCGAGACGAGCATCACCGACTTTTTGCGAGCCATCGCCAGTAGCTGTGCCACTGAAGGAGATTCTTCCTTGAGGTTAATCGTCTTCATAGCTGAACTTTCTTCCCTTGAATAAAGAGGTCATTGTGCTCCTTGTGTCCCACGGCCACAACTTTCAATTTGGCGCCCTCTTCAATCGAATAGAAAACCCGGAATCGATCAAGTTTGAGTTCCCAGGGAGCGATGGGATTCGGTCGAAGCTGCTTCTTTCTGCGTGTCTCCGTTTCCGCATCTATTTTCAGGTGAGCAATGATTCCCGCCACGATAACCCTCTGATCGGAGGCTTCGAAAAACCCGATGTCCTTCTTTGCGCTTTCCGTGAGCGAGATCTCATACTCCATTCACGGATCGTAGCGGGAAAATCAACCATGCTCAAGCCGGCCGTCGGGGACTGCACGCATAACGGCTTTGCGCTAACCCGCAAGCCGCGCCAAAGAAGTCATTACGATCGCCAAAGAACCACTGCGCGGCTTGTCGGGTTCAGCGCATTGTTCGGCAGCCTCGCCGGTTTAGAAACGCGGTGAGCGCGGCCCAGCTTCACATCGAATCTGGTATTTTGGCACTTCGCCGTACCTCTCTTCACCAATTGCCAACGTTCCATTGTTGGTGAAACGGTCAATTTCAAAGGCAAACTGCATTCGAGACCATGCTTGCTGACCTTGTCCACCGGAATCGGCAGGAATAACAACCTCATATGTGCGTTCGCTAGCGGCCACCAACCGACCTCGACGGTTGCCAGGAGGCACACCGATATTAATCGAGTCGGTCGGAACGTCGACGATCATCTCAGCGGTCTTCTCAGCTTGGTTAATCCGCAAGACCCAAGGGGACTTCTGAACCTCGCTGACGTCGTGGCATACAAGGTTATACACTCCGCCAGAGCCTTCGCCTGGTTTCGAGTTCATGCTGAGATCAACACTCGACTGGCCAGTGGGTTGTCCACTTCGACTAACCGTAATGAAAGGGGACACCAAAGCCGGAAGAGTGGCTACACTAACCAAGATGAGTCCGGCCCAGAAGCGCCAACTGAGGGGGTGAGGTGAACTGGTATCGAACGTGCCGTGCGTTTCCTTCATGGACTTGAGGCCGAACGCCAACAGCCACGTACCGACAATAGCTGAGACCGCCTGCCCAAATTGGACCCACGGGGATGTCATGAACTGCTCCTCAGTCTGCTCGGCGTGCTCGTCGCCTCGGCGTCTGCCGAACGCTTGAGCTCACGGGCGCGCCGCAGGGCGCGGAGCGAAGCGACGGGCCCGAGGACGCGTCCCGTGGAGCGAATTGTTCGGCTTTCGCTATTGCGATCACATTACCACGCTGATTATGTAGGAGATAGCGGAGCGTGTCAACGACTTTGAGACACCTGCCCGACGAATTTAAGCTCGTTTCCGGTCCTGTGAAGGACCGGCTCTGAAAAATCGCCCTCCAGGATGCCCCAGGATGGACGATCTCGA
>JACQSY010000057.1 GCA_016211085.1 Acidobacteriota bacterium
CCTCAAGATAGAGGATTGGAACACCCCGAGTGCCATGCTGCGCCGGGCGCGGCGATAGCGGATCCTGCAATATTGTTCTTGTTTAATGTCTCTCTCGGGGATGGTTGAAATCCCTCGCCCCTTCGACAATCTCAGGGCGGGCTTTAGCCGAAGAGAAGGTCCGTCATGCCCGCGCAGAGCCTGCCCCCGCGAAAGCGTGGGGCGGGCATCCAGGTTAGATTGCGGGGATGCACGATGTGAAGTCTGGAATCCCGCTTTCGCGGGAAAGACGGAAGGTGCAGTCGACTTCTAGTCGACATTGTCCAAATCTCTTGGCTTCGTGCCGGGGGTTGTTTAATTTCGGGTAAAGCCCGACGCGATCTCATGAGCCATGGCAGCGGCGGCGGTGCGGTTTTCAACACCTAGTTTTTGGAAGATCCTCTCCAGGTGCTTCTGCACGGTGCGAGGGCTCAACCCAAGGATTATTCCGAGTTCAATGTTGGTTTTGCCTTGGGCCACCCAGAGCAAAACCTCCGCCTCGCGCTGCGAGAGGCCCAGAAGCTCAAAGGCCTGAGGCGAGAGCGCTGTCTGCTGCTCGTCGAAGAGCAAAACGCACTGCGCCGGCTCGCACAGGTGCCGCACCACGAGACGCTTCGCTTCACGCTCCACTACCAGCGGCTTCTGTGGGGGAGGCAGATCGTCTTTCGCGTCAAGAAGGGCTTCCTGATGGCTGAGCCAGCGTTGGAGATTCTCTGGTAGACTGTTTCCCAGTACTGACCGGCTGCCGAAATAGTCCGTCAGCCACTGGATCGCCTGAGCGTTGGCCAGCGTCACTCGCCCATCCCGTGTAAGGACGATAACTCCCTGATCCAGTTTCTCCAGAGTATGCTGCACTAAAGCAAGCTGCCCCTGCATCTGGGTGACCGCTTCGGCGTTGCGGTAAGCCTGAATCAGGTGGGGACTGAGCAGATTAAGAAAAAGCCGGTCGCACTCGGAGAAGTCTCTGTGGGCGCGATTCACCGCGATGCCGATCACGAGTGGTGGAGGTGCAGGGAGAATAAACGCAATCTGGTGCTCCACACTTAACTGACGGAAGAACTCGTTGTACAACCCCAGACGATGAAACTGCCGCTGGCTTATGAAGTCGGAAATCTTCACAGCCTTCGGCTCGCGCTTCTCCTGGTAATGCATGATGAGCCGATGCTCATCTACATGCTGCTCGAAGATTTTATTTTCAGCAGGGCTGTAGGCGTTTTCAGGGTAAGCCAGAAAACGGACTCGTCGCCTCCGCGGGTTGACCTCGTTGTACGAAATGATTTCTGAGGGAACTATCTTTGACAACTTTGAAATGACGCGTTGCGCGAAGGTGTCGAGATCACAGATGCTATAGCTTTCCCTGATGAATTCGAGGAGCGCGAGAAGATCCTTGTTTGTTAGTCGCTCCATACCCCGATCCTGCCTTTGCGGATCACGCCATAACCCTGATTTACGCCATTTCACATACGGGCCGGACAATAGACCTTCCCCCCCCGGTCTGTCAACAGCGGCAATTAGGTGACCCTTATGTAAGGTTATTCTGGGTTTCCTGTGAAGAAGTATTCACCACAGAGACCCAGCGCGGCGAAGCCGCAACCAAACAATAGGAATGTCTCGCGCAAAGCTCGCAAAGACCGCCAAGTTAAGAAATCAAATTTCTTTAAGGCTCTGGGGCTGGGTAGCCTTTGCGTGCTTGGCGTACTTGGCGCGAGCAATTCCCCTGTTCCCGATAGCGACGGCCGCCGGACCATTTGCGCAAGCTGCGCAAGTTTTCAAGTATAGTAGTACAGAGATCGCAGAGTTCGGAGTATTGTCTACTCAAAAACTCTTTACTCCGCGCCTTCTTGCCCTGTGGAATACCGGGCTGCAATTCCACAGGGCGCGCCTCGGCGGTGCGATCTCTGAGCCCGGCTTCACAGCGAAGCCTGAAGACCTTTATTTATCGGCGGCTGGATTTAGGCGGCAGGCTAGACGAAAGAAAGCGCTTCGCCGCAGCGGTGCGCGTCCCAACTCCGAGCTTCTGGAAGATATGTTCCAGATGCTTTTGCAC
>JACQSY010000058.1 GCA_016211085.1 Acidobacteriota bacterium
CATACCTTTTTGGAGCAGACGCATCGCCTTCAGACGCCGCCGCTCCAATTTGACTCGATCAAACTTGACTCCAGCTGGATGTCCCATGCCCGCAAGTATAACCGACTCCAGCGCATTTGTCACTAGGTTATGTAATGCTCATTAAGTACAGCATTTCACAACTACGCTCACGTATTTTTTGGGGTTCGAGCGGTGGAGTGCGGAGGCAGGTCGCCGCTTCGACCGCGGGCGACGCGTCGCCCGCTTTTAAAGCGGCGCTCGTGCGGCCGCATTCCAAGACCGACAACGAAAATAATACGTGACTGTATTTATCAACTGGGGTACTGAGTCCGTGAGGAATACAGGATTAGGGCTCGTAACGCTTGAACAGGATGGACGCGTTGGTCCCTCCGAAGCCAAAAGAGTTGGAGAGCGCGTAGCGAATCTGGGCAGAACGGGCCCGATTGGGAACATAATCCAGGTCGCACTCCGGATCGGGATGCTCCTGGTTGATGGTAGGGGGAAGAATCTCGTTTCGAATGGCAAGGGCGGCAATGCCGCCCTCCAGGCCTCCGGCGGCGCCGAGCAGATGTCCCGTCATTGATTTGGTCGAACTCACCGCAAGCTTGTAGGCGTGCTCACCGAAGAGCTTCTTAATCGCCATTGTTTCAATGCGGTCATTGGGTGGCGTGCTGGTCCCATGGGCGTTAATGTAGTCAATTTCTGAAGGGCGGACGTTTGCGTCCTGCAGGGCGGCCATCATGACCCGGACTGCCCCGGAACCATCTTCAGGGGGAGCCGTAATGTGAAAAGCATCGCCACTCATGCCATAGCCGATCACCTCAGCTAAAATCTGGGCGTCGCGCGCCCTGGCATGATCCAGTTCTTCAAGGACCAGGATTCCCGCTCCTTCTCCTATCACAAAACCATCGCGTTCGCGGTCGAAAGGACGGCTGGCTTTTTGGGGTTCGCCGTTGCGGGTTGAAAGAGCCTTCATAGCCGCAAATCCGCCGACGCTCATTGGAGTAATAGCGGCCTCAGATCCTCCAGCCAGCATGACATCGGCGTCGCCTCTCTGGATGATCTTGAAAGAATCTCCGATGGCGTGACAGCCGGATGAGCAGGCGGTACACGGGGCGGAATTGGGACCTTTGGCACCGAAACGGATGGAAACCTGGCCGGAAGCCAGGTTTACGATCGTTGACGGAATGAAGAAAGGTGAAATCTTGCGTGGACCGTGGGCCAGAAATTTTTCGTGCTCACGCTCAATAATGGCGAACCCGCCGATTCCGGAGCCGATATAAACCCCGACACGCGCAGCATTGGCGGAAGTGATTTTCAGGCAGGAACTGCGAAGCGCGCATTCGCTAGCCGCGATGGCATAGTGGATGAATGCATCCATCTTGCGCGCGCTTTTGGCGTCCACAAATTGAAGCGGATCGAAATTCTTGACCTCTCCGGCAATCTTGCTTGGAAAATCCGTAGTGTCAAAGCGTGTGATTCGATCAATTCCGCTCCTCCCCTCAAGAAGGGCTTTCCAAGTGGTTTCAGTGTCGTTGCCGAGAGCCGATGTTAACCCGACACCGGTTACTACAACTCTTCTCTTCTCCAATCGATCTCCTTGCGCCACCTTCCAGTGTGCTACTTCCGGTGGGCCTGTATATAGTCAATCGCGTCTTGAACCGTCTGGATTTTTTCCGCATCTTCGTCTGGGATCTCTATGTCAAAATCTTCTTCAAACTTCATCACCAATTCGACGGTATCCAGAGAATCCGCACCCAAATCGTCAACAAAATGAGCATCCGGAGTCACATCGGACTCGTTCACTCCAAGCTGATCAACAATGATCGACTTGACCTTCTCCTCTACAGATGCCATGTCTCCTCCATTTCCCCTGATTCTTCGAGTATTTAAGAAAACTACATGTACATTCCGCCGTTTATATTTAGCACATGGCCTGTAATATATCCAGCCTCTTTTGACGCCAGAAAACGGACGCCAAATGCCACATCTTCAACAGTTCCAATCCTTTTGAGAGGGATCATTTCCTGGAGTTGTCGGCGGTTTTTTTCATCCAGACCCTGGGTCATTTCCGTCTCCACGAAACCGGGCGCCACCGCATTGACCGTGACATTACGCGCGCCGACCTCTCGTGCCAGTGCTTTGGTAAAGCCAATGATTCCCGCCTTGCTGGAAACATAGTTTACCTGTCCCGCATTCCCCATTTGTGCGACCACCGAGGTGATGTTGATGATTCGTCCGTAGCGCTGCCGCAACATGGAAGGAAGGATTTCTCGGGTGACCGAGTAAATGCCGTCAAGGTTTACCGAAAGCACTTCCCGCCAGTCTTCCCATTTCATCCGCAGAAGCAAGCTATCACGTGTAATACCGGCATTGTTCACGAGGATGTCGATCTTGCCCACCTGCTCCAGGACCTTGGCAATGGCCTCCTTCACCTGCTCTGGGTTCGATACATCCAGCACCAGCGCGCGGGCCTGATACGAACCGTTTCTCAGCTCTTCCACGGCCGACTCGATGGCCGGGAGGTTGCGACTGGCAAAAACAACCTCAGCTCCTGCCACGGCAAATGACTCGGCGATTTTTCGCCCGATTCCGCGTGAGGCTCCTGTAATCAGCGCCACTTGCGAAGCAAAGTCAGACATAGCTTTCCAATTGCTCC
This sequence comes from Acidobacteriota bacterium, assembly GCA_016211085.1. GTDB lineage: Bacteria > Acidobacteriota > UBA6911 > RPQK01 > JACQSY01 > JACQSY01. Next base: position 2,660 of record JACQSY010000058.1, read on the forward strand.
CGGTTGCCTACGTTGAGAGTTTTCTTTGACGGAGATATCCTCCGTATCAGGCCGGTTAAGACCTTGCCTGGGCCCACCTCCACGAAAGTTTCCACACCTCTTCCGGCCAGCACCTCCACGCTCTCACTCCACCGCACAGTTGAGGACACCTGTCTCGCCAGGCCCTGCCTGGCGTCGGCAGCAGCGGAGATAAGTTGCGCGTCCACGTTGTTGACCAGCGGAAAATTCAAATCCTGAAAGGTAGTGCAATCCAGCTCGAACTCCAGTCGAACCTGCGCCGGACGCATCAGTTCACAATGAAAAGGAGCGCTGACCATCAAGGGAATCGCATTCCGTGCGCCCCGTTGCCGCGCCAGGATGGTGGCGCGATGGACTGCCGCGGCATGACCTGCCACCACGATTTGAGAAGGAGCATTCACATTGGCCGGCGCGACCACCTCGCCCTGGGCGCCTTCCTGACAAACTTGCGTCACGGCAGCAAGGTCCAGACCAATGATGGCAGCCATCGCTCCCACCCCCAGAGGAACCGCTTCCTGCATAAACCTTCCTCTGAGGCGCACCAGTTTCACAGCATCTGAGAAGCGAAGAGCTCCGGCACAAACCAGCGCCGAATACTCTCCCAAGCTATGACCTGCCACAAATTGGGGCCGATGCCCTGCCCTTTGCAAAACCCTCCAGAACGCAACAGAAGTCGTCAAAATAGCCGGCTGTGTATTTTCAGTCAGCTGCAGCTCCGATTCCGGACCTTCAAAACACAAACGGCTCAGTCGAAACTGGAGCGAATCATCGGCTTCTTCAAAAACCTCCCGAGCCTCCGGGTAGACGCCTGCAATGTCCTTGCCCATTCCGGGAAACTGCGATCCTTGTCCCGGAAACACATATGCAATCATCGAGGCTTCGGGCTGAGCTTGGTACTGAAAAATGTCGCGTCTTATGGAAGTCTGGTATCTCGGAGTTAAGTTTCTTCCACCTCGATCACTTGCTGCCCCTTGTAGTACCCGCAGTTGGGGCAAACCCGATGTGGAATGACCTGAGCACCGCAATTGGTACAAATGGAAAAACTGGGAGCCACCAGGAAATCGTGCGCTCTTCTTTTTCCACGACGTGATTTGGAGTGTCGTCGCTTTGGATTAGGCATGATTGAAATCCTCAGTGTTGCGAGCTAATGCACAATCTTCTTCTTAAGGTCGGCAAGTGGAGCAAGGCGTGGATCCACCGACACCGGCTCACATTCGCATGGTCCCTCATTTAAGTCCTTGCCGCACTGATCGCAAAGACCGCGGCAGTCCTCCCGGCACACGGACTTCATCGGAAACTCCAGCACGATCTGCTCAGAGATGACCGCGCTCAAATCCAGCTCGTCGTTCCTGTAAAACCCAATGGTCAGTTCGGGATATGTTAACTCAAACTCTTCGCCTTCGTTGGTCACTACCGGATCCGGCCAATACTCCAGATCAAAACTTTTCCGAATGTTGCGTGGGAAATTCTTTAGACATCGCGAGCAGGTAAACACCACATCAGCGTTTAAACTTCCCACCACTCGGACTCGGTCGGCTGAATGCAGCGATATCTTCAATTTGGCGGGAACCGGACCTTCCAAAGAGCTGATCTGATCACGCACCTTCAGGTCCTGATCAGTAAAATCCGCCTCGATGAGAAGCGGCTCCGGACGTTCTCTTAACTCGCTGATTTTAATCAACATTTTAAAGATCGCCGCCTTTTTTAAAAAGATACGAACTCTATCGTAATCGGCGTTTAACTGTCAAGCTGCTTAGACGAACTCGTTGGGAAACGGAATAGAGATCGTACCCCCTTGGTGAGGATTCGGGTTTTAGGGAAGAGAAGTATGAAAGAACTCAGAAGTTACCTTTCAAAGAAGCAGGCCAGGGCGAAGTGAGCGTAGCGAACGAAGCCCTGGCCAGCTTCGGCCAACAAAAAGGGACACAGGAGCTTGGCAAACTGTTTTGCGTTAACCAAGACAGGAGGCCAAAAGCCCATGTGTCCAGTCCCAGCTTACGATCTGATGCGACAAAGTAAAGACCCTCGATACCTGCGCCACCAGATGGTCCTCTGGGCCCAGAAGGGAGGTGTGAAGCCCACGGCACGGGTCTTCGCCGTCACCTGCAAGAC
>JACQSY010000059.1 GCA_016211085.1 Acidobacteriota bacterium
CCCACAATGCCCAGCCAAAACCTTTCCGTTGGACTAAATCTCCCGATCAGATCCTGGCTAGCATTGCTCGCTTTGCTCATCGAACTCTCGACGTACAGACGGCTCCACTTATGTCAGAAATCAATGGGACAGCAGACTAGTGTCCCGTCTCCTAATACGTTGAATCTTGCTGTGGCCAAACGGCGCTGCTCCGCTGGCGCTCCGTGCGCGCCTTCCGGATCGTGCCTGCCTGAAAGCAGCGTTGAATCGGCAGCACCAGTCCTCTCGGAGGCGCGACTGCAAGGAGCGCTCCCGAAGGAATGAACAGGAGGGTTACTGCGGCGCTGCGTCCACGGGCGCTTGTCTTTAAAGCTCAGAATCGATATGAAAAATTTTTCTAAGCACCACTCGCGCACAATGGTAGCCGCACATCCCGTGCACCCCTCCTCCCGGCGGCGTTGAAGAAGAGCACAGAAAATATTTCTTGAGCGGAGTCGAGTAGGGATTTCTCCAGGAAACGGGACGGCGAAACATCTGACTCAAGTCCTGAACGCCGCCGTTGATGTCGCCGGCCACATAGTTGGGATTATAGTTCTCCATCTGAAGAGTATTTTTAAAGTGACGTGCCAGAATGCAGTCGCGAAACCCGGGCGCGAAGCGCTCGATCTGTTTCTCGATCCGAGCGCTGAGATCCCACGTGGAGCCCGACGGGACGTGACAATAGGCCCAGCAGGTATGCACTCCGGCCGGCGCTCGCGTAGCGTCAAACAAACTCTGCTGGGCGACCAGCACATACGGGCGGTCCGGATGCTCTCCTCGCCAAACGGAACGTTCAGAAGCGGCGATTTCCTCCAGGGTTCCTCCGACATGGACCGTGCCCGCCCTGAAGCATTCCGGGCTCCTCCAGGGAATGGGCTGCGAAAGCGCATAATCAATCTTGAACACCCCGGGTCCGTACCGATAACGGCGCAGGGACCGCTGATAGGCGGCCGGCAGGATGTCGCCGGCAATCGAAAGAAATTGGCGCGGCGTCAAGTCCAGTAATACGGCCTTGCAGTCGGGCAAGTCCCGCCAACTCTTCACTTGGACCCCCGTTGACAGGGTTCCTCCCAGCGAGACCAAGTATGAGACCAGAGCTTGCGTAAAATTCCGGGCTCCCCCTTTGACAATAGGCCAACCCACCGCATGGCCTGCAGCACCCAGGACCAGTGCAAACGCAGCGCTCGCTTTTTCTTCCAAGGGAAGAAAAGAATGCCCCGCCAAGCCGGAAAAAAGGGCGCGCGCGCGCCTGCCATTAAATTTTTTTTCAGCGAGCAACCGAACCGGGTGTAGAGCGTGGTAACCAAAACGAGCCAGAAGGAGAGGGTGACGCGGCCACCTCAACGGGGCCAGAATCTCCTGCACCAGCCAATCCCAGCCACGCACTAAAGGCGTCATCAAACGCCGGTAGCTGTCCGCATCTGCATCCAGGCCGTGCGCCGTTTCTTCCAGAGATGATTCGAGAAGAACGGCTGGCTCTGCCTCCATCGGGTGGGCCAGCGGCGCCGGTGGAAAAATCCACTCCAGCCCATGTTGCGCCAGCGGAAGTTGCCGAAACAAAGGAGACGCCAGCCCCAAAGGATAGATGGCTGAGCAAACATCATGAACCAATGCGGGCAAAGTCAGTTCTGCCGACCTAACCCCGCCCCCGGGAACGTCATTCCGCTCGAGGACCAGCACCTTTAAACCGGCTCGAGCCAGCAGAATGGCCGCTGCCAATCCGTTGGGGCCAGATCCGACCACGGTGACGTCGTAGGCAGACATTCGGGAGCAACCTCGGCGCTCTTACCGCAACAGGAAATAAAAACCGAGTACAAAGCCAAAGACCGAGACGAACGTGCGTACCGGCGCTTCGCCAACATAAAGCGCTAGGCGGGCGCCAGCGTAGCCCCCGGCGGTTCCGCCGACCAGCACCAGCAATGCATAAGGCCAGGATACACTCCCCGCTGCCACAAAGTAGATGGCGGAAATCCCGTTGCACAACGTCGCCAGAAGCGCTTTGAGCGAGTTCATCTGGTGAATGTTTTTCTGCCCCAGGAGGGCCAACGTCGCCAACATCAGAATTCCTATCCCCGCCCCAAAGTACCCCCCGTAAACAGAGATACAGAACTGAAACGCTATGGCCCAGGCGACGGAACGAGTCGAATGCTCCACCTTCTCCGCTCCCAGGCGGAGCCGCCGCGCCACTCTTCCTTGGAGTGTAAACAAAACAGCCGCAAACAGGATCAGGTAGGGCACGATCGCCTCAAACCGTGCCTCCCCGGTTTTCAACAAGAGAACGGCCCCCACCAATCCCCCGGCCAGGCTAGGCCCGGCCAGACGCAACGCCCACTCTTTCTGTCCGGAGAAATACCCGCGATAGGCACACAGTGAGCTCACGCCTCCCGGGAGAAGCGCCACAGTATTGGTGGCATTTGCCGTGATCACCGGCACCCCGCACAGCACCAGGGCCGGAAAGCTGATCAAGGTCCCACCTCCTGCCACGGAATTCACAATTCCAGCTACCCCGCCTGCAAGAAAGAGCAGAACTGCTTTCGTGGAAAACGTGAGTTCGACCACGGTTCTGGCCCTACCGTATTCGCCTGCCTGCACTTAGGAAAAGCATTCTATTAGAGTAGCAGGGAGAGGAAGACGATTGCACCGGGATTTGCTTCCAGTGTCTTAAGACACCACAGACATTCCACATGACACCAAGCGCTGCCGGTTGTATATTTTTCGCGCTCATGAATATTCTTGGTTTGAACTTTCTGCACGCCAATGCGTCGGCGGCTGTTTTTGTCGACGGCTCGCTGGTAGCCGCAGCTGAAGAGGAGCGATTCAGCCGGATCAAGTACTCTGCAGGCATCCCCTTTAGTGCCATCGAGTTCTGCTTGCGCAAGGCCAACCTGGAGTTTCGTGACATCGACGTGATCACTTACGCGCGATCTACAAACACAAGGATCGTCAACAATGATCAAATTCACTTTCAGGACCACATTTATAAAATTGCCTCGCTTTACGACCGTTACCGCATCAATTTGAAACTGATCAACTTTAAAGAAATCATGGCGCAACGTTTCGGCATCCCTGTTGAGCGCCTGGTCTTCAAGCTGCGCGAGGAAGACCACCATATCTCTCATCTGCTTTCCGGTTATTTTTGTTCCCCTTTCGAGGAGGCTTTGTTGCTCTCTTGTGACGCCTTTGGGGATTTTATTTCCGTCAAAGCCGGGATAGCCCGCGGTCCCAGGATTCAAATAGAGCGTCAGGTGCAATTCCCCCATTCACTGGGCCTTTTCTATACCATGGTGACCCAGTTTTTGGGCTTTCACGGGTATGGAGAGGAAAGTAAAGTCATGGGGCTCTCAACCTTCGGCTATCCTGAGTTCACGGATCGCCTCCGCTCCATCATTTCTTTTGAAAACAACTCGCTTGAACTGAACCTGAAGTACTTCAACCATCAGAGCGGTGTGGGTACCACGTGGTCGCAGCAGACGCCGGACATTACCATGCTGTACAACGACAATTTGAGCCGCTTGATCGGCGAACAGCGGCATCCTGGGGAGGAGATCACCAGCCGTCATCAGAACATCGCCAGCTCATTGCAGCATTTGACCGAGGAAATCGTCTTTGACTTGATCGACGAGCTTCATTCCAAAAACCCAGTGCCTCAGCTGGTTTTCACGGGGGGCCTGGCTTACAACGCTCTTTTGAACAGTCGCATTTTAAGCGAAACCCCTGTAGAACGGATCTATGTGCCGCCGGCACCCGGAAACAGCGGCTTGTGCGTCGGCTCTGCGCTTTCTTTTATGGGCCCGTCGGTACGACGCTCAGAGTTGACGCACGCTTTTTGGGGCAGTGATTACACTTCTGAAGACATCCTGAAGGCACTTCAGAATACGTCGCTCGGTTATGCGCAGAGTGCTGATCCGGCATCCGCTGCCGCTGAACTCCTGGCTTCGGGGAAAAGCGTGGCCTGGTTTCAGGGGCGCATGGAATTCGGACCCCGCAGCCTGGGCAGCCGCTCCCTTCTCCTCAGCACGCGCTCCCGCGACCCGCTGGAAATCAAAGACCGTGACCAACTCAAGCCCTTTGGAATCTCGATCCTTGAGGAGCGCACGGGGGAGTTTTTTCAAGAGCCTCACCCGTCTCCTTTTATGTCGTTAATGGGGCGTACCCGGCCCAGGGCGCGACGTGAGTTCGAAAAGGTTCTCCTGAATGAATACTGCCGATATCAGACGGTTGGTGAAGACAACCCTTTATACAAGGTGCTCGAGGCGTATCGAAAAAGAATCGGCCTTCCTTTCCTGATCAACACCTCTTTGAATCCGGAAGGCGAGCCCATAATTGAATCGGTTGAGCAATTGCTCGATAACTTTGAACGAATGCGAATCGATGCAGCCGTCATCGGCGAATTCGTAGTCCTCCCGGCCCACCCACCTGCATAGTGGCTTGAATACACTGGCGGAAAACTTCCGGTCCCTGTGCTAGTCAGCTCTCTTCACCAAGGCTACCTCCAATCTCTTCCCCGCTGCCAAGCGCCTTGAGAGCTTTCTGGGTGCGGATTTCTTTCTTCCCTTGCTTGAGTGCGACTTTAAGGTGACTGAGTTGCGCGCCAAGCTCCTGAAGCGCGGACTGCTGACCTCTGATTATTTCTTCGCGGCGCATAATTCCCCTTCCGTCCCGTCAGCGGAACGTGCTTACGGTTATTGGTTTGTTTGGAGATGTCGCTAAGGGGGATGTAAATCTCGTGACTACTCGCGAATAGAGGAGTGGTTACAGGCCTCAGCCGTTGGAGGATCAACAATTGACGAGGAGCCGGGCCAGTATGAGTCTCACATTTCCCCCGAAGTTCATGCTGGTGGCGGCGATGAATCCATGTCCCTGCGGCACTAGAATTCACGCCTCAAGAAACGTCGCTGTTCACAAAAGCAAATTGAGCTCTACCGGTCCCGCATCTCGGGTCCCTTGATAACGCTAGAGTTCGCCGGCAAATTCTCCGGACCGAAGAACTCGAACGCCGTGCCTTATCAATGCTGTGAAATGGCGGCGGTTGTCGGTCACGACAATCCTGGCACCGGCTAAACGGGCGATCTCTGCGATGTGAGCATCATAAATCCGACCGCCGGCTACTCGATCCTTGACTGCCGCTTCGAGAAATAGGAGTCGCTTCTCGCCAGGGAGTGGGTCGACGTGAAACTTAGCCAGGACTTCCTGCAAGAGGCGATAGACTTGCTGGGGAGCCAGCCGATAACCGGGTGGAAGACGCGTCGCGACTGCATAAAACTCGAGACAGCAATGCCAAGCTGTTCGGGCATCACGAATGCTTCCAGCCGCGACGGCATCCACGATTCGCTGCGCGTTTCGGGAGGACGCCCCGAAGTCGATATAACCGCCCAGCAACACCGTCGTGTCAAAGAAGACCGGCGTTACCACGGCCAACGATTCCGTTCCTCCTCAACCATCACGGCCAGATCGACTTCGGGCAGATTTTCAGGCTTCGTCATTGGCTTGGCAATCAGACGACGACCTCGGCGCACCAGCTTGGGTTCTGGTCCGGTGCGGACCAAGTGAATAGCGATGTCGTCCATGATCACCTCCAACTCCGTTCCAGGTTTCAGTCCGGCCCGCTTTCGAATAGCAGCGGGTATAACGACACGCCCCGCTTTGTCTATGGTAGTCTTCATACCAGAAAATATACCATGTATTGGTACGGCTTCAATGGGTTAGCTAGTTCTCGTCCGAGAGTATTGTAAATAGTTGGAAAACAAGAAGAAAAGCCGCATTTTTGAGCTCCGATTTTGTCAGAGTCAATTGGTACCCTGGTTTTGCCAATCCGCTGAGTCCAAAAG